>NZ_SOGW01000023.1:0-1028 GCF_004403075.1 Cryobacterium sp. TMT2-10
CTAGATGAGTGAGTCCTAATCGATTGTCGGTAGCGGTACACGTCTAGTCAGATCGGACTGGCCCGGCGTGGACGCTGTTAATCGAAGGCGGAGGGTGTTAAACCCTGTTTGTGAAGACAGATCTGAACACCCTCCTGACCACACTTTACGTCCATCTAGACGATCGGATCATCCCCGCGCTGGGGTTTTCCAGACGGGGGCGGCCCGGGCGCCCGCCGGCCCTGACCGACATTGAGCTGCTCTGCCTCGTCGTCGCCCAACATCTGCTCGGCATCGCCTCGGACCGAAAATGGATCCGCTACGCGAACACGTACCTCAGGCCCATGTTTCCGAATCTGCCCCAACAATCCGGGTGGGGCAAACGCGTTCGCCAAGCCACCGGGCTGCTCTCCGCGGTGATCACAGAACTGGGCAGGGATACCCCGTCCTGGGGCGAGATCACGCGGCTAATCGACTCCACCCCGGTGCCCTGCGGCAAGTCCCGAGAGACCGTGAAACGCTCCGACCTGGCCGGACACGCCGGCTACGGATACTGCGCTTCCCACTCCCGTTACTTCTGGGGATTCCGCCTCTATCTGGTCTGCACCCCAGATGGCATGCCCGTCGTCTGGGGCCTGGCCAACCCCAAAATCGGCGAACGCGAAGCTGCCCAGGCGATGCTGCGCCACGACCGACACCTCATCCAGCAGGGCCAAATCATCATCGGCGACAAAGGGTTCGCCGGCCGCGAGTTCGAAGGGTTCATCACCGACGAACTCGGCGCTCACCTGATCCGACCGGACCGTAAGGACGAGAAGAAACGCTTCGGGAAACTCGGCGGAATCCGCCAATGGGTCGAGTCCGTCTTCGACACTCTCAAAGGCCAACTCACCCTCGAAGACCATGGCGGACGCACTATCCCGGGCCTTTACTCCCGCGTCGCCGGCCGACTACTCGCCCTCGCCGCCGGAATCTGGCACAACTGGCTCCTCGGAACACCCAACAAACGATCCCTCATCGCCTACGACCATTAGGACTCACTCATCTAG
>NZ_SOGW01000069.1:0-1039 GCF_004403075.1 Cryobacterium sp. TMT2-10
CGACACCGTCGCCGAGCGCGAGTTCACGAGCGAGTTGGCCTGCACGATCCGGATTCCACAGCGGTCGGCGGAGACCTTGATCCATGAGAGCGGGTGTCTCACTGGGGAGCTTCCGCTGACGATGGCCGCGCTCCGGTCGGGCCAGATCAGCTACCGGCACGCGCAGGTGCTGATGGGCCAGGCCTGGTCGCTCCCGGACGAAGCCAAGGCCGCGTTCGAGGAGGCCCTGCTGAAGTCCGCCGAGAACCTGACCGCGTCGAAACTCAAGCGCAAGGCCAGGATCTTGCGGGAGCGGCTGCACCCGGAGACGATCACGGCCCGGCACCAGAAGTCAGCCTCGGAGCGCAACGTGTTCTTCGAGCCCGAGGCCGACGGGATGGCGTCGCTGCACTGGTACGACTCCGCGGAGAAGGTGCAGGCCGCGTACGACCGCATCACCGTCATGGGCCTGAGCCTGCTGGGCCCGGACGAAGACCGCACCCTCGGCCGGCTCAGGGCCGACGTGTTCAAGGACCTGATCCTGGACGGGGTGACCCCCAGGGGACTCGGCAAGGGGATTCGGGGCCGGGTGCACGTCACCGTCCCGGTGCTGACGCTGATGGGTCAGAGCGAGGAACCCGGGCACCTCGAAGGCTACGGCCCGATCGATCCCGACACCGCCCGGCGGATCGCCGCCCGGGCGCCGAGCTTCACCCGGATCCTGGTGCACCCGGAGACCGGGGTCGTGCTCTCGGTCGGCCGCGACCGTTACAAGGTGCCCAAAGACCTCAGGCGCTACCTGGAGGTGCGGGACGAGACGTGCCGGTTCCCGGGCTGCAACCGCGGCGCGGCGCACTCCGACATCGATCATGCGCTGGACTGGCAGTTCGACGGGCTCACCGCGCACGACAATCTCGCGCACCTGTGTCCGGGCGAGCACGGGCTGAAGTCGGAGACCCGGTGGAGCTACGAAATGCTGCCCGACGGCACTCTCAACTGGACCTCACCGACCGGGCGGCACTTCATCAGCGAACCGGCCACCATCATCCAGCCCCAACCG
>NZ_SOGW01000123.1:0-1119 GCF_004403075.1 Cryobacterium sp. TMT2-10
CTTAGTTAGGTTGGGCGTGTCGGCTGTTAATCGTCGCTGGAATCTGTTAATTTTCAGGCGTGAATCCTGATGAACTCACCGAGACCAAAGCCGAGTTGGAAGCGTTCGTGGAGGACGTATTCGCGTCGCTTCCCCGGGCCGATCAACGCGGCAAAGGGAACCTGTATCTGCGCGGGCTGATGCTCGACGGGCGGCGGAAATCCATGCAACCCATGGGTGAGCGTCTCGGCGTGGATTACCAGCAGTTGCAACAGTTCGTGTCCTCGTCGCCGTGGAAAGTCGAGCCCGTGCGGCGGGTCCTGGTGCGCCGGGCGCTCCAGCTCATCAGCCCGGACGCGTGGGTGGTTGACGATACCGGCTTCAAGAAAGACGGGTCGTCCTCGCCGTGCGTGGCGAGGCAGTATTCCGGCACCCTGGGCAAGATCGGCAACTGCCAGATCGGAGTCAGCATCCACGCGGCGACCGATCAGGCATCGTGCCCGCTGAATTGGCGCCTCTACGTGCCTGGGGCCTGGGATGACACCTGCGCGGACACGAATGAGGAAGCCGCGCTGATCGCGGCCCGCCGGGCCAAGGCGCAGCTCCCGGACCTGCAACGCCACCGCACCAAATGGGCGATGGCGTTAGAGATGATCGATGAGCTCGCCGACTGGGGGCACCGACCGCCGGCTCTTGTCGGAGACGCCGGATACGGTGAGATCACCGCGTTCCGGTGCGGGCTGACCGAGCGACTCATTCCCTACATGGTCGCCGTGAAAGCTTCCACGAGTGCGTTCAGCGACGACGCGGCAACGGAGGTGCTCGAGTACTCCGGGCGCGGTCCCCGCCCGCACCAACGCCGCTACCTTGAGGCGCCCAGCTCCCTGAAGGACCTCGTCGTGAATGCCGGCCGGTCATCCCTCCACCAGGTCACCTGGCGGCACGGCACCAAGGCCACGCCGAACAACAAGCTCGCCTCGATGAAGTCCCGGTTCATCGCCCTCCGGGTCCGACCCGCGAACCGCGATCTGCCGCGCGGCGACGACGGCTCCCTTCCCGTGGAGTGGCTCCTCGCCGAATGGCCCACCGGGGCGCCGGCCCCGACCGATTACTGGCTCTCCACCCTGCCGGACACGACCC
>NZ_SOGW01000070.1:0-1156 GCF_004403075.1 Cryobacterium sp. TMT2-10
CGTCGACTGCGGTCAGGCCGCTGATCTTGGCCAACGCAACCGCGTCGGCCATCTTCACGTTCATCCGCGTCGTGCCCGCCGCCGCGGCCTCAAGCAACCTGGCCTTGACCCCGGAGGGTGGACACGGGTTAAGCGGCGAGTTGGATCTCTGCGGCTTGTGACGAGTATTGCATCTCGAAGTCCACTGGCGTGACATGCCCGATCGAGGAGTGCCGCCGGCGGCGGTTGTAGCGGTCCTCGATCCACTCCGCGACGCCTTGGATCGCGCGGGCCCGGGTGGGCCAAACCCTGCGGTAATAGAACTCGGTTTTCAGGGTAGCGAAGAAGCTCTCGGCCATCGCGTTGTCCCAGCAGATCCCGGTATATCGCATCGACCGGGTGATGCCGTTCTTGGCGGCGAAGAGAGTGATCTGTTCCGACGCGTACTGGGCGGATTCAACCGGTCGTCGCAACACCGGTGCTTGCGGTCAACAGTAGCTCGTTCATCGCTTCGGCTGGCGTCTTGAATCCGAGTGTCTTACGGGGGCGTTCGTTCAGGGTCTTGGCGACGCCGTCGAGATCGACGAGGGCGTAGCGGGTGAAGTCGGTGCCTTTGGGGAAGTACTGGCGCAGTAGCCCGTTGGTGTTCTCGTTGCTGGGCCGCTGCCAGGGCGAGTGGGGATCGGCAAAGTAGATCGGCAGCCCGGTCTGGATGCGGAGTCTGGCGTGTTGGGCCATCTCGGCGCCCTGGTCCCAGGTCAATGACTTGCGCAGGGTCGCGGGCAGACCGGTGATGGTTCGGGCGATCGCATCACAGACGGCGTCGGCGCCGTGTCCGGCCGTCGCGGGCCCGTTCTTGACCTGTGCGCCGATCATCTTGTGCTCGTCCATCGGAGACCGGTGCAACAGCATCGTGAACCTCGTGGTGCGTTCGACCAGGGTACCGATCGCGACCCCGCCCAGTCCGAGGATCAGATCCCCTTCCCAGTGTCCGGGAACGGCCCTGTCGTTGGCTTCTGCGGGTCGGGCGGCGATCATGACCTCCGCCGACAGGAAGCTCTTACCGCGCTTGGCACGTGCCCGCGGCACTCGCAACGCCCGACCAGTGCGTAAGGCGGTGGTCAGCTCGCGGCGCAGCGCTCCACGACCCTCGATGTAGAGGGCCTGGTAGATCGCC
>NZ_SOGW01000057.1:0-1174 GCF_004403075.1 Cryobacterium sp. TMT2-10
GCCGCGCGCGCAACGGCGCAGCACGCGCGCAGCGCAGGTCACCCCGCAGGTCACCCCGCAGGTCACCCCGCAGGTCACCCCGCAGGTCACCCCGCAGGTCACCCCGCAGGTTCCGCCGCACGTCCCGGCGCACTCCACCCCGCGCCGCGCCCCCCGCGAGCATCCCGGTGAGGGTCCTCGTGACCGGGGCGAGCGGCTTCCTCGGCCGCGCCGTCGCGGCCGAGATCGCGGCTGCCGGGCACGAGGTGCGCACGTTCCAGCGCCGCGCGTCGGGCGTTCCCGGCGTCGCCGACGTGCTCGGCTCGGTCACCGCCCCCGACGAGGTTGGCCGCGCCGCCGCCGGCATGGACGCCGTCGTGCACCTGGCCGCGAAGGTCTCCCTCGCGGGCAGGCCGGCCGATTTCGAGGCCGTGAATGTGGGCGGCACCCGCACGCTGCTGGCCGCGGCCACGGATGCCGGCGCCACCCGCTTCGTCTTCGTGTCGTCGCCCTCGGTGGCCCACGCCGGCGCATCCATCGTCGGCAGCGGCGCCGACCCGGCCGACCCGTCCCGGGCCCGCGGGCACTACGCCCGTACCAAGGCCCAGGCCGAACTGCTCGCGCTCGGCGCCGACTCCGCGAGCCTGCACGTGGTCGCGGTGCGCCCGCACCTGGTCTGGGGCCCGGGCGACACGCAGCTCGTCGCCCGCATCGTCGACCGGGCCCGCCGCGGCCGGCTGCCGCTGCTCGGCCACGGCGCCGCCCTGATCGACACCACCTATGTGGACAACGCTGCCTCGGCCATCGCGGCCGCGCTCGAGCGGGCCGACGCGGTGCACGGCCACTCCTACGTGGTCACGAACGGGGAGCCGCGCCCCGTGGCCGAGCTGCTCGCCGGAATGTGCCGGGCGGCGGGCGTGCCGGCCCCGGCCTGGCGGGTTCCGGCAGGAGTCGCCCGCGGCGCGGGATCCCTGATCGAGGCGGCCTGGCGCATCCGTTCGGGCGCCGACGAGCCGCCGATGACCCGGTTCCTGGCCGAGCAGCTGTCGACCGCGCACTGGTTCGACCAGCGCCGCACCCGCGCCGAACTGCGGTGGGCGCCCGCGGTGAGCCTGGACGAGGGCTTCCGCCGCCTCGCCGCCGCCTACGGGCGGTAGCCGCAGCCGCGCACGCCGCGAAACCCGCGCACGCGCAC
>NZ_SOGW01000111.1:0-1271 GCF_004403075.1 Cryobacterium sp. TMT2-10
TGCCGTGCCGCCGTGCCGCGCCGCCGTGCCGCGCCGGCGTGTGCCATCGACGTGCTGAGTCACCGGGCCGCTGACGCGCTCGCTGCCCGAGTCGCTGACCCGGCGTGCCACTGGCCCGCCGTGCCGCCGTTCCCCTGTGCCCCGTGCCGCCGACCCGCCGTGCCCGTGCCGGTAGGCTCGGCCGGATGAGCCTCGCCGCCTCCCACTTCGTCTCCGTCACCGAACTCGGAGCCCGCATCGTCGTGCGCACCCGCATCGAGGGCGGCGTGACGGATGCCGTCGGCTACCTCCGCGCCTGCACCGACACCGAGTGCACGGTCGAGACCAAACGCGGTCTGGTCACCCTCGCACTCGCCGACATCGTCGCCGCGAAGCAGGTGCCGCCGCCGCCGGCCCCCCGAGCGCCTCGGCGCCCGCTCGCCGACTAGCCAGGCCCCCGACGTGCCGCACCAGGCCCCCCGACGAGCCAGGCCGCCGGTCCGACGTGCAAAACTCCTGCAATTCCTCGACGAACGGTCACCGCAGGCTGAATCGGGTACATCCGGCAGAATCTGCAGGAGTTACGAACGCGAGCAGGGGGACACGCGCCGCCTCGTGGGGCGGGGGCGGGGGGCTAACTCAGGAGATTCTCGCGGAGCCACGGGCCGTTCCGCACTGGTCCGCGGGGTCCGACCGGGGACTGGCCCGGATCTCCTGAGTTAGCCACAGGCCGGGCCCGGAATCGGCGCGGACCGAGGCGCATGACGGATGCGCCGGGCCCGCGAAGAATGACGGATGCGCCGGGCACGCGCGAACGACGGGCCGGAGGGAGAGAGAGGCGCGGGCCCGCCTGGGGCGCGCGCAAATCATCCCGCGTGATCAAGAACTGGCGGAGAATGGGGGATTCGAACCCCCGAGGGCTCTCACCCAACACGCTTTCCAAGCGTGCGCCATAGGCCACTAGGCGAATTCTCCTGGCCGACCGTTCCCGTGAGGGAACGACCTAGAGAATCTTACCTGTTTCTTCGGGCCTTCGTCACACCCGGTCCGAACGGCGCGTTTTGGGGGAGTGCGCTTTGTGTCTAAACTGGCAGTCGGCTCCTCGCGTGGCGCCATCTCGGCCAACTCCCCCAGGACGGAAACGTAGCAAGGGTAACCGGGCTCTGGTGGGTGCGCGAGGAGTCTTTTTCATGCCCGAAGGCCCCGCACCCGGAACGCCGCCCGCACCAGGCCCGCGCCCCGCCCACCGCACGCCGCCACGCGCCTCGCCCACCGCACGCCGCCACGCGCCC
>NZ_SOGW01000062.1:0-1297 GCF_004403075.1 Cryobacterium sp. TMT2-10
TGACCTGCCGCGGAGTTCTCGGACAGTGGGCCCTCTTAAAATGAGGGACTACTGAAAGTAGAGATCAGCATGACCGCATCACGTCGGAAATTTACCCAGGAGTTCAAGGACGAGCTGTGCCGCGAGGTGATCAACACATCCAAACCAATCAAGGACGTGGCCACCGCATACGGCGTCGGCCCGGAGACTCTGCGCAACTGGTTGATCAAGTACCGCGAGGCCAACGGCGGCACGGAGGCGGATCTGACGGTGTCGGAACGGGCCCGGCTGAAAGAGCTCGAGCGTGAAGTTCAGGAGCTGCGGGCGGAGACCGCTTTCTTGAAAAAAGCCAGCGCTTACTTCGCCCGGGAGCAGCGGTAGTGAGCAAGTATGAATTCATCGATTCCCAAAAATCAGAGCCCGCCAACCTGAATTCGGTGGTGAAAATGTGCCTGTGGTTGACCGTCTCGACGTCCGGTTTCTATCACTGGGCCACGCGTCCGCAATCGGCCACCGCGGCCCGCCGGGAGACCCTGATAGCCCGGGTCCAATACTTCTTCGAGGAGTCCGAGGGCACCTACGGGTACCGGCGCATCCACGCCGACCTCGCCGCGGAAAAGACCGAGTGCTCACCCGAGCTGGTACGGCAGATCATGCGCCACCAGGGCCTGGTGGCCTGTCAGCCGCGCCCATTCCGCATCACCACCGCCGCTGACGCTGAGGCCGCCGCGAGCATGCCCGACCTCGTCAAACGGGACTTCACCGCCGACCGCCCCGGGGTGAAGTTCGTCGGCGACATCACCTACATCCACACCTGGCAAGGGTTCATCTACCTGGCCACCGTCATCGACTGCTACTCCAAGAAAGTCGTCGGCTGGTCCATCGCCGATCACATGCGCACCGAGCTCGTCGCCGACGCTCTCAAGAACGCCGCCGCAACGAGCCAGATCGAGCCTGACGCGATCTGGCACTCCGATCGGGGCAGTGTCTACACCTCGACCGATTTCAGGGCCTTGGTGACTAGCCTGGGCATGCGCTCGTCGATGGGACGCACGGGCGTGTGCTGGGACAACAGCATGGCGGAATCGTTCTTCTCGATGCTCAAGAACGAGCGCGTCTACCGGACCGTTTATGCGACCAAATCACAAGCTCGCAGCGACGTCATTCGCTACATCGAGGGGTTTTACAACAGCCGGCGTCGGCACTCCGCTCTCGGTTACCGGCGTCCTAACGAAGTCCACTATGGTTATCAACAGTCAGCCCTGGCAGCGTAGAAGAATCCACTAATTCCGCTGTCCGAAATCCCCGCAGCAGCTCA
>NZ_SOGW01000135.1:0-1364 GCF_004403075.1 Cryobacterium sp. TMT2-10
GCCGCCGCGACCCCCCACCCCCGGCACATGCCTCCGAATGTGACTCAGTTGAATCAATCGCAAATCAATGTCAACCTCAGCTTGACAAGACCCAGCGCGTCAAGTTAGAATTGACACATGACGAACACACAGAACCCAGCCCTGGTAAACCTCGACCTGATCGAGAAGATGGCCCACCTGCGGGTGACCGGATACAACGGCGAATCGCCGAACCCAGAACACCACACGTACACGCTCAAGACGCTCGACGACATCGAGCGCCAGGCGAACCACGCACGCGCCGCGGTCGTGCGGAACATGCGAGCGCAGGGCCTGACCTGGTTCGATATCGGCGAAGCTCTAGGCACGTCACGGCAGGCCGCACAGCAGCGATACGGCAGGTAATCGAAGACCGTAGCCCCCGTGTTACTAGCGGGGGCACGCTCGACCTCTGGCCGAAACCGCGTATTTCCGCGGAAGTCGACCAAGGTCCGCAGGCCGGGGGAAGTTATGGCACAGATAACAAGCCCAGGGGCCGGGCCGCTGTGGTTGGACATGTCTAACGAGTTGCCGCCCAATTGCTGCGCAATCGGACGCCCTGCCCTTTGGTGCCCGATCCCTTGCGGTGGCTAGGTTGTGGGGCGTTCTAGTCCCTCGCCGCACCCATTGCGAGCCTCAGCGCCGGCCGATTGTCGAGCGAGATCCCAGAGGTGTGTGAGCTGCTGACGGTTTCTCTTGGGGTGGCCCCGGGAGAAGGGGAGCGCTGACGCGCGCTGTCTTGCTCGACGTGGCCAGCCAGGCTGGAATGGCTGCTGGGAGGGAGTGAGGGCAGAGCTCCGCCCCCTGAGTGCCCTCCCCGACAGTGGGGGGCACATCAAGGGACGGCTGCTGGTCGGTCGTTTGGACGTCGCACACAGTGCCACAGCGCGAAGCTGTCAGGACTGGGGTTCCTTCACGGGCGCATCTCAATGCTGTCCAAGTCTGCCTTTACCAGCGCGACCCGCGAAGTTGGAGAAGTTCCACACCTACAACGGGGGAAGCCTCCGGGGGTGAGCCGTGGGGGATGTTTTGCGGGGGATGTCTTACCCGGTCGGCCTGTTGCGACACGCTGCACGATTTCTGGCTGTACAGTGCCATTGAGTTGTCGAGATGCACTCACCCTAGGGCCCCGAGCGCGGGGCCTTAGGCACATATGCCCGGCGTGTCATGTTCAATGGCAAGATTCCGCCCCCCAGGCATAAGAAACGCCCCCAGATTCCAATCTGGGGGCGTTTCGTCATTCACGCGTGGATGCATTGCTTACGATACATTCCCCCGGTTACATTCGGGCACGCGTGCCCCGCGTGTTGTGCCGCTGCGCTACGGTGCTGCGCACCTGCCGCCGC
>NZ_SOGW01000064.1:0-1365 GCF_004403075.1 Cryobacterium sp. TMT2-10
CGTCGACTGCGGTCAGGCCGCTGATCTTGGCCAACGCAACCGCGTCGGCCATCTTCACGTTCATCCGCGTCGTGCCCGCCGCCGCGGCCTCAAGCAACCACGCCTTCGCGCCCGCGCCAATGCGCAGGAACTCCGCCTCCGCAGCGCTGCGGGCCTTGACCGCGTAGTCGCCCGGGACTCTCTCGCGGTGGTCGGGGAAGTGCGCGTCATCGATCGACGGGCTGCCCGGCCGAGCCCGCGGGTGCCGGGCAACCTCGACGGGCCCGTCGGCGCCGTGGTGCACGACGATGACCTGCTCGCCCTCGCCGACCCCGTGGCTGCGGACGAAGACCCGCGCGCCGAGCAGATGCGCGGGAACCGAGTACTGGCCGTTCTCGAACGTCACCATCGGGGTGTTGTCCGGGACGCTCCGTGAGAGGCCGAAGGAGACGGTGTGGGCGGTGTCGGGGATCCGGTGCAGCCGCGGCTGTTCCTCCTCGAGCATCGCGGCGGGCTTGCGCCGCGTGACCCGGTGCTCACGGTTGTTGACCTCGTCCATGAACGCCTCACAGGCCGCTTCAACCTCCGCGAACGACGCGTATTCCGGGCGCAGGTTGGTGTCCCGGGGCACGATGTCGGCCTTGGCGACCTTGACTGAGGACTCCGATCCGCCCTTCGTCGCCGGGTCCGCCGGCTGGCAGGTCAACACGGTGATGCCGTAGTGGCGGGCGAAGTCCACGGTCTGCTGGTTGCGCACCGGGACGCCGGCGATGTGGGAAACGGTGACCGTTTTCTCGTTGTCCGTGAGGACATAGGTCGGAGCTCCTCCAAGAATGCGGAGCGTGCGATCAAGGGCAGCGAACACGGTCGGGGCCGTCCGATCCCGGAGGGCGATCACGACCCGGAACCTCGACCAGGCCAGCCAGGCGACGAACAACACCGTTTTGCGGCCGTTGATGACGGGGCCATCGCCGAAGTCATACTGCAACCACATCCCCGGCTCCGTGATCCAGGGCCGGTGCACCCGGACCCGACCAAACCGGTAGGCCGTCCGGACCTGCGATACCGCCCGCCGGGTCGAACGCTCAGACCCCGTGTAACCGAGGGCGAGGAGCTTGTCGTGGGCCCGGTCGGCGCGGATCTTGCCCTTAGACGCCTCGACCCATTCCTCAATCTTGGGCAGGAACGGGTCCGTGACCCGGCCCCGATACGCCGGCTCCGCGATCGGCTTGCCCGCATCGCGGGCCTCGACGTGGCGGGCAACGGTGTGGTGCGAGCAGCCGGTGAGCTCGGCTGTGGCGCGCAACGATCTGGTCAGATCGTAGGCAGCAAGTATTTCCATGATTTCTCCGTCATGCTTCATTCAGGGCCTCTTCCTGGGCGACT
>NZ_SOGW01000119.1:0-1377 GCF_004403075.1 Cryobacterium sp. TMT2-10
TCGCCCGCCCGCTGGCCCGGCCGTGTCCGCTGGCCCGGCCGTGTCCGTTGGCCCCGCCCGCCCGCTGGCCCTGCCCGCACGCTGGCCCCGCTCGCCCGCACAGCCGCGGAACCTGTGCCTGCCGCACGCCGGCGAACCAATTCGACGGAGATTTTCCGGATGCTGGACCGAAAACCTGTGTTTTGGGCTTTTTAGAGCAGAATCTCCGTCGAATTCGTTCGGGCGCTGGGGAGACAGGCGGAGGCCGCCCCGGCAGCGGACCCGCTGTGGCCGTCAGCCGGCCCGGCGGCTGCCGAAGGTGCGCCGGTAAGCCGTCGGCGTGGTCTGCAGCACCTTGAGGAAGTGGTGGCGCATCACGGCCGCCGCACCGAACCCCGTGGACGCCGCGATCTCCGCCAGGCTCAACCCGGTTTCCTCGAGCAGTTGCTGGGCGCGGAGCAGCCGCTGCCGGTTCAGCCACGCCGTGGGCGTCGTGCCGAGATCCGCCCGGAACCGCCGCGCGAAGGTGCGCGGCGACATCAGCGACCGCCGGGCGAGATGGTCGACCGTGAACTCCTGGTCGAGGTTTCGCAGCATCCAGTCGGTCACAGCCGCGAAGGAGTCGCTGCGGAACTCGGCCACCGGCTCCTGGATGAACTGCGACTGCCCGCCGTCGCGTTGCGGCGGCACCACCATCCGCCGGGCGATCACGTTCGCCGCCGAGGCGCCGAGTTCCTTCCGCACGATGTGCAGGGCGGCGTCGATGCCGGCCGCGGTCCCGGCGCCCGTCACCACCCGGCGGTCTTCGACGAACAGAACATCCGGGTCGACCTCGGTGAGAGGGCAGGCGCGCGCCAGCGCATCCGTGTACATCCAGTGAGTCGTGCTGCGGCGACCATTCAGGATGCCCGCGGCGGCCAACACGAACGCCCCGCTGCACACACTGAGCACCCAGGCGCCACGGGCCTCGGCCTCGCGGACTACCCGCAGGATCTCGGGGTGGATCGCCTCGCCCGCTTCGTAGGCGGGGATCGCGATCAGGTCGGCGTCCCCGGCGGCGGACAGGTCCTCGGTGACGATGATGTCGAAGCCCAGCTTCGTGCGGATGGGACCCGGCTCCGCCGCCGTGACGTGGAAGTCGAACGACGGCCCGCCGTGCTCGCTTCGGTCCATGCCGAAGACCTCACAGATCAGGCCGAACTCGAACGGCCCGAGGCCCGGCAGGGTGACGCAGACCACCTTGTGAAGCATGCGAAGCCCTCTCTGTCTGGCCGATCCAAGCCCGTAGCCCGTAGCCCGTAGCCCACAGCCCGTAGCCCGCAGCCGCAGCCGCAGCCCGCAGCCCGCAGCCGCAGCCGCAGCCGCAGCCCGCAGCCGCAGCCGCAGCCGCAGCCCGCA
>NZ_SOGW01000018.1:0-1400 GCF_004403075.1 Cryobacterium sp. TMT2-10
GCCCCGCCCGGCCCGCCGTCGCGACGCGCCCCGCCCGGCCCGCCGCGCCCTGGCCGCCGCATCCGTCTCGTCTCCCGCTCCCGATCCGCTGAGGGGTCCCGAATCGACCTTCGATCGGCCCGGGAAGGTCGATTCGGGACCCCTCACGGCGGGAGACATTGACGACTGTCGATCTTTCACGTAGATTGCATCGACAGACATCAATATAAGACCCGGGCGACAGCTGCCCGGCGACCAGCCAAGGGAGAACACCATGAGCGACACCGCTGATTCCGTACGTGACGAGGTCCGGGCGCGCTACGCGAGCGCGGCGCTGTCGGTGACCGAGGCCGGGCGCAGCTCCCTGCTCGCCCCGTCGGCCTCCTGCTGCAGCACCGACACGACGGATGCCCCGGACTCCTGCTGCGGACCGGGCGCGGTCGACGAGAGCGCGGTCTTCGGCTCCGTGCTCTACGGCCTCGATGCCACCGCCGGTCTGCCGGGCGACGCCGTGCTGGCCAGCCTCGGCTGCGGAAACCCGACCGCGGTCGCGGACCTGCAGGCCGGCGAAACCGTGCTCGACCTCGGCTCCGGCGGAGGCATCGACGTGCTCCTCTCCGCCCGACGGGTCGGCCCGACCGGGTTCGCCTACGGACTCGACATGACCGACGAGATGCTCGACCTGGCCCGCCGCAACGCTGCCGCCGCCCAGGCGGAGAACGTCGAATTCCTCAAGGGCACGATCGAAGAGGTGCCGCTGCCCACCGAGAGCGTCGACGTCGTCATCTCCAATTGCGTGATCAACCTGTCGACCGACAAGCCCGCCGTCCTCGCGGAGATGTTCCGGGTGCTGCGTCCCGGCGGCCGCATCGGCGTGTCCGACGTCGTCGCCGAGAACCACCTCACGCCCGCCCAGAGGGCCGAACGCGGCTCGCACGTGGGCTGCATCGCCGGCGCCCTCTCGATCGAGGAATACGAGACCGGGCTCTCCCGCGCGGGCTTCGAGCAGGTGAGTGTGACCCTGACCCACGACGTGGCCGACGGCATGCACGGCGCCATCGTGCGCGCGGTCAAGCCGGTCGTCGCCGACTGAGCCGCAGACCCGGAACGTCCTCCCCCGCGTCGCACCCACGCGGCCCGCGTCGCACCCACGCGGCCCGCGTCGCACCCACGCGGCCCGCGTCTCGGCGTGAGGGGTCCCAAATCGACCTTCCGGGGGCCCGGGAAGGTCGATTTGGGACCCCTCAGCGGCAGGCAGACCCGCGGATCAGGGGCGGCCGGATCCGGGCAGCGCAGCGGCGGAGCAGCGACAGGGCAGGGCAGCGGCGAGGCCGAGCGGCGAGGCCGAGCCGCGGCGAGTGGCGGCGAGTGGCGGCGGGTGGCGCTCAGGCGAGTGGCGGCGGGTGGCGCTCAGGCGAGCC
>NZ_SOGW01000002.1:0-1443 GCF_004403075.1 Cryobacterium sp. TMT2-10
CCCTACGTGTCAGGGTTGGGTGAGGCCAGCAGCTAACAGCAAGTCCGCCGCATGACGTAGGGCGAGAACCAGGAACCGATCCACCATGCCCAGCCCATCTTTGATCGCCGTGCGCGACGATAGTCCAATGAATACCAGCAGTCCCGGACCCAGATCCGGAGGTCCGACGCCGAGGCGCTCGTTCACCCCGGCGCAGAAACTCGAGCACCTGGCCGCCTACGAGGCCGCCATCCAAAACAACACGGGCGGCGCCTACCTTCGGGAGCAGGGGATCTACTCCTCGCAGATCACCGAGTGGCGCAAACTCCGCGACGCCGGTGTCCTGGCGGGCAAGAAACCGGGCGAGAAGATTGGCCGGTTGACGCCGGAACAGGCCGAGATCGCGAGACTGCGTCGCCAGCTTGGCAAGGCCGAGCAGCGCCTCGCGACCACGGAGGTGGCCTTAACCATCATGGGAAAAGCGCACGAGCTCTTGGAGCAGTTGTCCAAGAGCTCGCGGGACGACAAACCGCACACCGACTCCTGATGGCCGCCTACCGACAGCTGACCATTGCTGGCGTTTCGACCCGGATCGCGGCACGGCTGACCGGGATCTCCCGGGCGACGGCGACCCGGAAACCGTCCCTCCCGCTGCCTGTCCCGGCGCCCCCGGTGGTGCCGGCGAACAAGCTCAACAGCCTCGAGCGGGCCAGGATTCTGGCGGTGGTGAACTCGCCCGGCTACGTTGATTTGCCGCCGATCCAGATCTACGCGCAGCTGCTCGATCAGGGCGTCTATTTGGCGTCGATCTCAACGATCTACCGAATTTTGACCGAGAACAAACAGGTCAAGGAACGCCGCCGCCTGGCCCGCCACCCGTCCCGGGCGATCCCGGAACTGGTCGCGACCGGCCCGGGGCAGGTCTACTCGTGGGACATCACGAAACTGGCCGGACCGATCAAGGGCACGTACTTCGACTGCTACGTGATGATCGACATTTACTCCCGGTACATCGTCGGCGCCCACGTCCACGCGTCGGAGTCCGGCGAGTTGGCGGTGGAGATGATGAGGGAAATCTTCGGCATCCACGGCGTCCCGCACGTCGTCCACGCGGACCGGGGCACGTCGATGACGTCGAAGACCGTCGCGACGATGTTGTCGGACCTGGAGGTCACCAAGTCGCACTCCCGCCCCCGGGTGAGCAACGACAACCCGTTCTCCGAGGCATGGTTCAAGACCTTGAAGTTCGCCCCGGTGTTTCCTGAACGCTTCGGCTCCGTGGGCGAGGCGCGGGCGTTCATGGCCGACTTCGTCGAGGGTTACAACCACACCCATCGCCATTCTGGGATCGGGCTGAACACCCCCGCGGACGTCCACTACGGCCTCGCGGCCGGCAAGGCCATCGACCGGTCAGCGACCTTGGCCGCCGCACGCGCCCAGAACCCGGAACGATTCGGCACCACG
>NZ_SOGW01000118.1:0-1486 GCF_004403075.1 Cryobacterium sp. TMT2-10
GTCGCTCCCCCGGCGGCGCGAGCCCCGGCAGCGACCGCAGGCGCGCCGCGAACTCCCGCGGCGTCTCGGTCGCGCGCACGGGGATGCCGTGGTCGACGGCGAGGTCGGTGAGCTCCTGCCAGGCCTCCGCGGCCCCCGCGCGGCCGGCCAGGATCCGACGCCGTCGCTGTCGCCGCCGCTCGACCCGGCCGATCGCCGGCAGCAGCAGCAACGCGATCACCCCGACGAGGACCAGGATGAGGCGCAGCACGGTGACGGGTTCCTGGCGGGTGTCCGCGGAGCCGCCGCGGGCGCCGGGATCGGTCGCCGCGGGATCGTCGGTGATCCCAGGCCGTGCGGACCCGGCGGTCCCGCCCTGGCCGCCCGGAGTCTGGGCGGCATCCATTGTGCGGGTGTATTCGGGCAGCGCCCCGCGCCCCGGCGTCGGTTCGAACGGCACCCAGCCGACCCCGGCGAAGTACAGTTCCGGCCAGGCGTGCAGGTCATGGGAGTCCACGCTGTACCGTCCCGTCCCGGCGATCGAGCTGGAGGCGGAGAGCGTGCCGGGCTGGTAGCCGACCGCGATCCGGGCGGGAATGCCGATGGAGCGGGCCATCACGGCCATGGCCGAGGAGAAGTGCACGCAGTACCCGGTCTTCACCTCGAGGAAGGTGCTGACGACATCCACGCCGCCGCCGTCGAAGCCGGCCTTGGCCGGAGCCTCGGTGTCGTAGCTGAATTCCTCGCCGCGGAGGTACGTCTGCAGCGCCAGGGCCGCGTCATAGGCCGTGTCGGTGCCGGCCGTGACCTGCCGCGCGGTCTCCGCGATCCGGGGCGGGCTGTCCGCGGGCAGCCGGAGACTCCGCTGTACGCTCGACGGGTAGTCGCTGCCCGAGCCCCTCAGCTGGTCCCTGGTCGGCGCCAGGTTCAGCGCGATGACGGTGTACTCCTGGCCGCGGGTCGTGTCGTTCGCGCTGGTGATCGACCCGTTCGACCCGTTCCAGTACCAGGCCCCGGCCAGCCCCGTGATCGAGCGGGCCGGCGCCGGGATCGGCAGCCAGCGCGCCGACAGGCCGTCCACGACGATGTTCGTGCGGGTCTCGGTGACGGCCACTGAGTTCAACAGGCCCGGCGGCAGGGCGATCTTGTCCACGGTGTTCGCGGAATTGGACGGAAAGAGGCGGGAACTCCAGTCGCGGCCGGAGAACTCGTCCAGGGTGAGCAGCCGGAGGTAGGGCGCCCTCGTCGCCGTCGTGCGATAGTGCAGGACCGGCCGCGCCGTCGGGCGGCGCAGGTCCTCGCCCAGGTTGATCATCGGGCTGACGCCGTTGCCGAACAGCAGGGCACTGCTCGGGCGCCCGGCGACGCCACTGCCCGGGAACGCCGGGATGGCCACGCTCAGCACCATCGCGGCGGCGAGGGCCACACCGCCCACACCCAGCGCACCCCAGAGCGGGCCGGGGCCGCGGCGCCGCACGGGCGCGAAAACCCGGGGCGCGCCCGGCCC
>NZ_SOGW01000049.1:0-1632 GCF_004403075.1 Cryobacterium sp. TMT2-10
CGGTGTGGCTGGCGCTGCGGCTGGCGCTGCGGCGGGCGCGGCTGGCGCTGCGGCGGGCGCGGCTGGCGAGAAGCCGGCGGTGCCGATGCGCCAGTTCACGCTGACGGGGCCCGCGATCGCCATCTGCACGGCCGGCGGATTCCTCGTTGCGGGGGCCGGATCATCCGTCGCCCTCAAGCGCGGCGAGTCGGTCTACATCACGCCCGACGAGGGCACCCTCACCTTCGCCGGCGCCGGCGAGGTGTTCCTCGCCACCATCCCCTAGTAGCAGCAGCCCCGCCCCTCACCAATTCGACGGAGATTTTGCTCTAACAACCCGGATTTGCGGCTTTCTGGCCCATTTGAGCCAGAATCTCCGTCGAATTCGTTCATCGCCGCGCGGGAGGTTCGCTGCCGCGCGGGCGGGGCGGCGAGCGCGGTGGGTTCGCGCACGGGAACGGCGGGCCTCCCCAACCCGCGGGTGCGGAGCGTTGTCCCCAGGCTGACGGATGCCGCGGCGCGGGCCCGTCTCCGCTGCGAGGCTCCGGGGCATGCGCTCCCTCGCCCAAGACATCATCGGCCATGGACTATTCGTCAAGCGCGCCACGCTCCGCGCCCGAGGCTGGAGCGATGGCCACCTCCGCGGCGAGGTGAACCGCGGAACGATTGTGCGGGTGCGCAAGGGCTGGTATTCGGTTCCGTCGGCGCCGCAGTCGGCCGTCGAGGCGTTCCGGATCGGCGGGCGGCTGGCCGGATTGAGCGCTCTGAAGTCCTACGGCATCTGGACCCCGGCCACGAGGAAGCTTCACGTGAGCGTCCCCGGCGGCGCGCGGGCATTGCGGCGGCCGACCGACATGCGCGCACGGCTGCACGTGCTCGACGGTGTCCGGTGCCGGGTGACCTGGGGCGATGACGCGTGGGAGCGGCGTGGGGACAGCGTGTGGCGCACCAGCGTGCACGAAGCCCTGGTGCATATTCTGAACAACCACGACCGGGTCACGGCGATCGTGTGTCTCGATGCCGCGCTGCACAGTGCTCGGGAAAAAGGCCCCGGAATCGTCCTTGATGATCTGGGCTGGATCTTCGCCCGCGCGCCGCTCCGGGTGCAGTCTTGGCGCAGCGAGGTCGACGGGCGCGCCGGAGCAGGCGGGGAAACAGAATTCCGGCTCAAGGCACTGGCCGCCGGCATCCCGTTCGTGCCACAACCGTTCGTGAGGGGCGTCGGGAATCTCGACGGCCAGATCGGCCCGTCGACGTTCGTGGAGATCGACGGGACGGAGTGGCATGACAATCCGCTCGCATTTGAGGTCGACCGGGAACGCGATCTGCTGGTCGCGAAGGAGAACGGGCGCACACTGAGGTTCACCTACGCGCTCCTCCGCAAACGGTGGGGGTTGTGCGTTCAGGCGATGGTCACGGCGCTGGAGCACGACTACCGTCACGAGTCGTCGACCGCGTTCCCCCCATTCCCCGGCCGGATGCCGCCGGTCGCCGGCCGCCTCGGGTAGCGACCGGCCCGATTCCCGGTTGCCGCGGTAGCCGGCCCCGGGCCGTGCCCGGCCCCGCCGTGTCCGCTGGCCCGGCTCGCCCGCCCGCTGGCCCGGCCGTGTCCGCTGGCCCGGCCGTGTCCGTTGGCCCCGCCCGCCCGCTGGC
>NZ_SOGW01000127.1:0-1896 GCF_004403075.1 Cryobacterium sp. TMT2-10
ACCGCCAGGGCGACGGATGCCGCGGCCGCCAGACCGCCGAGCAGCAGTCCGCCCGCTCCGGACAGCGCCAGGCCGTGCCCGCCGTGTGCCGCCGCGTGCACCGCGCTGTGCACCACGCCGTGCAGCACGCCGTCGCTGGCGGGGCTGCCCGCGGCGACCAGCCCCGCCGGGCCGGATGCGGTGACGGATGCGACGGTACCGGCACCTGTACCAGTAGCGGCCGGCAGCATGGCGACCCACATCACGGCCATCAGCAGCAGGGCTGTGGCATGGTGCGCGGCCGCGACTCGCCGTCGCCGGTCGAGCAGGGCCAGCAGCGCCGCGGCGACCATCAGCGCGACCCAGGCCAGCGGGTGCAACCCGGGCGTCCCCGGCAGGACCATGTCCACGGTCGAGGCCGCCATGAGCACCATGGCGGGCACGGCCACGAGGGTGCGGCCGGGTCCGCGCAGCGCGGCCAGCGCGCACACGACGCCCAGGCCGGCCGCCACGATGGCAGCGACCACGCACACGGACACGGACACCCAGATCGCACTCATTAGACCCCAAGATAGGGCGGTCTCGCCCGGGAGTCTTGCCTGTCGGCGCACGGATCCAGGGCGCCAGCGCACGGGTGTCTCACTCGTCCGGAGTTCCAGCGCGCCAGCGCACGCGTGTCTCACTCACCCGGAGTTCCGGCGCGCCAGCGCACGGTGGCCAACTCAGGAGATTCGCCATGAGACCCGGTTGCCGCCGCACTCGTCCGGGCGGAATCGGCCGCCCGCGACCGAATCTCCTGAGTTAGCCCCGGGAGGCAACGCATAACTCCTGCAATTCGGCCTCCGCCGCGGCAGGGTCCCCCGGAAATCCGCGGAAGTTGCTGCGCGGCCCGGCAATCTGCAGGAGTTAGCACGGGCGAAGGTTACGGGAGGTGGGAGGAGGCATGGGCGAGGGCGAGCGCGAGGGCATGGGCGAGGGCGAGGGCATGGGCGACGGCATGGGCGAGGGCGACGAGAACGCGGGGCCGCGGGGCCGCGGGGCCGCGGGTGCGAGAATGGCGACGTGTCGACGCCAACGAGTGAGATCAGCCAGCCCGCTGCGAAAGCGGTGCCGCATTCGCAGACCCTGTCCCGCGGCATCCGTGTGCTGGAGATTCTGGCGGACTCCGACACGCCCCTGACCATCGCCGAGGTGGCCGCCGCCCTCGGCGTGCACCGCTCGATCGCCTATCGAATCCTGCGCACGCTCGAAGACCACGGGGTCGTGATCCGGGATGCCGCCGGCGCGGTCCGACTCGGCCCGAGGATGGCCGCACTCGCCCGCGGCGTCTCCCGGGGCCTGCAGTCCGCGGCGCTGCCCGAACTGACGAGCGTCGCCAACGACCTAGGCATGACGGCGTTCGTCGCCGTGCTCGACCGGCGGGAGGTCGTCACCCTGGTCAGCGTCGAACCCAGGCAGGCGCATGCGACGGTCGCGCAGCGCCCGGGCACGCGGCATCCGCTCGATCGCGGGGCGCCGGCCATCGCCATCCAGTCGGTGCTCTCCGCTGACGAGTGGGCCGGGCTGGGCGACGAGGCGCGCCGCAGCGAGGCGCACTCCGTGCGAGAACGGGGCTTCGCCACCAGCCACGACGAGGTCATCCCGGGGCTGGCGTCGGTCGCCGTGCCGCTGACGGTTCCGGGCGAGGCGCCGGCAGCCCTCGCCGTGGTCTACCTCGGCACCGGGCGCAGCGCCGCCGAGATCGGCGCCCGGCTCACGGCTGCGGCCGCCGCCATCACCGCCGACCTGCGTTAGGCGCCCAGACTTCCAGCGGCCCGGTCCCGCGGCATCCCGCAGCATCCGGTCGGGGCCCGCGCCCTCGACCGGCATTCCGCCCGGCACGCCCGGCACGCCCGGCACGCCCGCCCGCAGCATCCG
>NZ_SOGW01000071.1:0-2020 GCF_004403075.1 Cryobacterium sp. TMT2-10
CGCGCGCGGGCCGCCGGCTCGTCGACGTCGCCCGGACCGCGCGCAGCCCGGGTCCCCGCGTCGAAGGCCGCCGCCCCGGGCGGTCGCGTGCGCAAGCTCGCGACCACCGGTTTCACGGTCGCTGCCATGGCATTCGTCGCGCTGATGGCCATCTCCACCTCCCTGCCCGCTGAGGCACTGCTGTCCTCCGCCGACGTGCAGGCCGCCGCTTACACGGCGAAGAGCTCCGGACAGAGCGAGCCGGCCCAGACCCTGACCATGGACGGCGGCACGGACACGATCTCGGTACAGCGCGACGGTTACAAGTCGCAGACCATCGCCGAGGTGGCCGCCGCCAGCGGCATCCGGATGGAATCGACCTTCACCAACAACCCGAACGGCACCGTCCAGTGGCCCTTCTCGGTTGGCGTGCACATCGGTGATCACTTCGGTGCCCGTGACTGCGCAGGGTGCTCGTCCAACCACCGAGGCCAGGACTTCAACCCCGGCATCGGCGCGCCCATCCAGTCGATCGCCGACGGCGTGGTCAGCTACGCCCAGGACGGCGAAGGCAGCCTCGGGGTGCACATGATCATCGACCACATGATCGACGGCAAACTCGTCTCCAGCGTCTACGCCCACATGATCCACGGCTCGATGCTGTTCAAGGAGGGTGACGTCGTCAAGGTCGGCCAGGTCATCGGCCAGGTCGGAAACACGGGCATGTCGACCGGGCCGCACCTGCACTTCGAGATCCGGATCGGCGGCCAGAACGGCACGCACGTCGACCCTCTCGTCTGGCTGTACGCCAACACGAACTAGCGCGCATCCGGCCCCGGTGCGCTCGCGCTCGGTCGCCGCACCGCACCGCGCCTGAACTCGCGTCGCCGCGCCTGATGCGGGTCAGGCAACCCCGGACGTGACTTCGGCTACCGGAACCCCGGTCCGGTTGCGCCCAATGGCCTCCAGGAGGCCCTCAGGCAGGGCGAGGTGCGATAGCCCGGTGATGCTGAGCAGGTCGCTGTCTGCCTCGCCCGCGGGCTTCAGGGCCAGGACCTGGTCGTGCAGGCGCTCCATCTTGACGTCGAGCCGATTCGCGACATCCGCTGCCTGTTTCAGGTCGAAGACGAGGTCGACCGGCACGGCCCCCCGGTACTTGTAGTAGATCTTGTGCTCGAGGCTGGCCCAGAAGTCCATCGCCACGGTGCGGATCTGGATCTCGACGGTGACGGGCTCCACCCGGTCGGACATGAAGACCGGGATCGCGACGATCAGGTGCAGGCTCTTGTAGCCGTTGCCTTTCGGGGATGCGACGTAATCCTTGACCTCGAGAACCGTGACATCCTGCTGCCTCGTGAGCATGTCGCGGATGCGGTAGATGTCGGAGATGAAACTGCAGGTGATGCGGATGCCTGCGATGTCCTGGATCTGCGCCCGGATGTCGGGCAGCGACAGCGGGCAGCCCTTGCGGTTGGCCTTGTTCAGGATTCCCTCCGGCGACTTCAACCGCGAGTTCACGTGCTCGATCGGGCTGTAGTCGTGGATGGAAGCGAACTCCTCCTTCAAGATGTTGATCTTGGTCATCATCTCGTCGGTGGCGAACTTGTACGAGAGCATGAACCGGGCGAGCTCAATCTTGAGCTGTCGGCGCTCGACGAGGCCCATTCGGACGTCGGTCTCCGTGCCCATGCCGCTATCGATCCCCGTGCCGGTCACCGTCGCTCCTCCAGCGAGCCCAGACGTCGGGCCGCGCTCCGATTGTCCCACGGCGGTGCTGCGGGTCCCCTGACAGGGCCGCCGCGCCGGGCAGGTCCGCGCCCAGCCGCGCAGCGCCGCGGTCCGGCGTAGAACCAATTCGACGGAGATTTTGCTCTCCAGAGCCGATTTCGGCCTGATTTGGGCCGATTCGGGCAAAATCTCCGTCGAATTCGTCAGGGGCGGTGGTGCGGTGGCCGGGCGTGCGGGCCGGGCGCGCGGCCGGGCGTGCGGGCAGCCCGGCGGGCGGCAGGTCCTAGGCGCGCAGCCAGACCGTGGTGTCGCC
>NZ_SOGW01000085.1:0-2242 GCF_004403075.1 Cryobacterium sp. TMT2-10
ACACGGCGGGCACGGCCTGGCGCTGTCCGGAGCGGGCGGACTGCTGCTCGGCGGTCTGGCGGCCGCGGCATCCGTCGCCCTGGCGGTCAGCGCCGTTCGGTCGGCGCGGCGCGCGGCGGGGTCGCGGGGGATCGCGGTTGCTGACAGGCTGGAGGCAGCCCAGCACGTGAGCATGGCGCTCGCGATGACGATGATGGCCGGCGGGATGCTGCTGCCCCTGTTCGGAACCTGACTGCCGGGCGACGCGCCGGCGGCCGGCCGACGGATGCGCCGCGCTCCGGAATCCCGGGACGCACCCGGAGCCGGTGGCTTGGATAGAATTTCACCGTCAACCGACGGGAAGACACGACCATGGGAGAACCAATGACGCACGTGACCGAAGCGGAGCTGCTCCAGCACGTTCCCAACGAACTGTTCATCAACGGCGAGTGGGTGCCGGCCGCCGACGGGGCGACCCTCACGGTGCACGACCCGGCCACCGGCAAGGTCATCAAGACCATTGCCAGCGCCGGGGTCGCGGATGGCGCCGCCGCCCTCGACGCCGCCGTCGACGCGCAGGCCAGCTGGGCCGCCACCCCGCCGCGCGTTCGCGGCGAGATCCTGCGCCGGGCCTTCGACCTGATGCAGGAGCGCAAGCACGAATTCGCCCTGCTGATGACGATCGAGATGGGCAAGCCGCTCTCCGAGGCATACGGCGAGGTGGCCTACGGCGGCGAGTTCCTGCGCTGGTTCAGCGAGGAGGCCGTGCGCGTCACGGGCCGTTACGGCACCAACCCCGAGGGCACGGGCCGCATGATCGTGTCCCAGCACCCGGTCGGGCCGTGCTTCCTGATCACCCCCTGGAACTTCCCGCTCGCGATGGCGACCCGCAAGATCGCCCCGGCGCTCGCCGCGGGCTGCACCGTCGTGATCAAGCCGGCCGCGCTCACCCCGTTGACCACCCTCTACTTCGTGAAACTGCTTGAGGAGGTCGGACTCCCGGCCGGCGTCGTGAACGTCATCACGACGTCGACCTCGGGCGCGGTGTCCGACCCGATCATCGCCGACCCCCGACTGCGCAAGCTCAGCTTCACGGGCTCCACGCCGGTCGGCCAGAAGCTGATCCAGCAGTCCGCGCAGGGCGTGCTGCGCACCTCGATGGAACTCGGTGGCAACGCCCCGTTCGTCGTGTTCGAGGACGCCGACCTGGACAAGGCCGTCGAAGGCGCGATCGCCGCCAAGTTCCGCAACGTGGGCCAGGCCTGCACGGCAGCGAACCGGTTCATCGTGCACGAGTCGATCGCGGAGGAGTTCGCCCGCCGGGTCACCGAGCGCGTCAACGACTTCACGGTGGGACGCGGCACCGAGGCCGGTGTCAACATCGGCCCGTTGATCAACGAGGCCGCGGTCGCCAAGGCTGACGCGCTGGTCCAGGATGCCGTGGACCGGGGCGCGACGCTCCTCACCGGCGGCTCCGCCATCGACGGCATCGGAACCTTCTACCAGCCCACCGTGATCTCCGGCGTCACGCCGGGCAGCAACATCCTGCACGAGGAGATCTTCGGACCGGTCCTGGCGATCACCCCGTTCGTGGACGAGGACGACGCCGTGCGCATCGCCAACGACACCGAATACGGGCTGGTCAGCTATGTGTTCACCCAGGACCTGGCCCGCGGCCAGCGGATGATCGAGCGCCTGCAGACGGGCATGATGGGCCTCAACCTCGGTGTCGTCTCCAACGCGGCGGCTCCGTTCGGCGGGGTCAAGCAGTCCGGTCTGGGCCGTGAGGGCGGACTCGAGGGCATCCACGAATACCTCTCCACGAAGTACACCCTCACCCCGGACCCCTTCGCCGGGTAGTCGCAGGGCGGGTTCGCCGGCGGAGCAGCGGGTCGGCGGAGCGGCGGAGCGGCGGGTCGCCTCGCCTCGCCGGGCGGGCGCCTCGCCGACCGGCCCGTGCGGCTAACTCAGGAGATCCGCCGCGGCATCCGTACGTCGCCGCACTGATCCGGGTGCCGGGTGCCCATCGCACCCGGTTTTCCTGAGTTAGCCCCCCCGGTGGCCGAGCGCACCGCTGCATAACTCATGCAATTCGGTCTCGCCGGCCTGGGCCGGCCCCGGAATTCCGCGGATGCGCATCCGTCGCGGCGCGAATCTGCAGGAGTTATGCAGAGGGACCCGGGCTGACCGGGCTGCACGGGCGCGCCCGCCGCGCGCCCACCGCGCACCGGCACCGCGCACCGGCACCGCGCACCGGCACCGC
>NZ_SOGW01000091.1:0-2606 GCF_004403075.1 Cryobacterium sp. TMT2-10
TTCTGCTTCGATGGCCAGTTGGAGGCGGTCTTCGAGGGCGGGGGATCCGATCTGCTGCACGATCTCGCTGAGGAAGCCGCGCACGACCAGACGCCGCGCCTCGTCTTCCGTGATGCCGCGGGACTGCAGGTAGAACAACTGCTCATCATCGAACCGACCCGTCGCACTCGCGTGCCCGGCACCCTTGATATCGCCGGTCTCGATCTCCAGGTTCGGGATCGAGTCCGCCCGGGTGCCCTCGGTCAACACGAGGTTGCGGTTCTGCTCGTAACTGTCCGTGCCCGCCGCGTTCCGCCCGATGAGCACGTCACCGATCCACACCGTGCGGGCGCCCTGGCCCTGCAACGCCCCCTTGTACGTGACCCGGCTGCGACTGTTCGGCGCGTCGTGATGCACGAACACCTGCTGCTCCAGGTGCTGACCCGCGTCAGCGAAATACAGGCCCAACAAATCCGTGTCCGACCCCTCCCCGGCCAGCCGCACCGACGGATTCACCCGCACGATACTGCCGCCGAGGCTCACGACCACATGCTTCAGGCGCGCGTCCCGGCCGACGGATGCGAAATGGTTGGTCAGGTGCACGGCAGTGTCGCCCCATTCCTGCAGGCTCACCACCGTCAGGTTCGCGGACTCCCCCAGGATGATCTCCACGTTCTCACTCAGGCGGGCTTCGCCCGTGTTCTCGAGGATGATCGTGGCCCGGCTGAACGGTTTCGCCTCGATGATCGTGTGCGCGGCCCGCGGCCCCGCACCCAACTGGGACCGGGTGAGGGTGACCTCCTTGGCCTCTTCCCCACTGATCGTGATCGCGAGGGCCCGCTCGAAACTGGACCACGCGTTCGCGGCGGCGCGCTCCTCCGGGGCGCCGGCGGCGCCGACCCGGGAATCATCCCGGTTGACCCAGGCGACGTCGACACCGGCAACATCGGTCGATTCGATCGGGTACACGGACCCGTCCAGGACCCCCGCGGTCAGGTCGGTGAACTTCTTCACCGGGGAGAGCTTCCAGACCGCTTCCCGCCCCGTGACGGGTGCGAAGTCGGCGACGTCGACGCTCGTGAACCGGTCGTTGCGGGTCTGCACGGGGACGAAGCCGAAGCGGCCGTCCGAGTGCTCCTTGATCCCGTGCTGTTCAGATGTCGGCATCGCTTCAGAAGCGGGCATGGCTGTATTCAGTGGTGCTGCGACGGCGGACATCAGCCGACCGATCCTTCCATGCCCATTTCAATGAGCTTGTTGAGTTCCAGGGCGTATTCCATCGGCAGCTCCCGCGCAATGGGCTCGATGAACCCACGCACGATCATCGCCATCGCCTCATCCTCGGGCATCCCCCGACTCATCAGATAGAACAACTGCTCCTCACTGACCCGAGACACCGTGGCCTCATGACCCAGCTGCACATCATCCACCCGAATATCGATGGCCGGATACGTGTCAGACCGCGACTGCGTATCCACCAGCAGAGCGTCACACCGCACCGTGTTCGCCGAGTGATGCGCCGTGGCATCCACCCGCACCTCACCCCGGTAACCCGACCGGCCACCACCCCGCGCAATCGACTTCGACACGATCGAGGACTGCGTATACGGGGCCATGTGGATCATCTTCGCGCCCGCATCCTGATGCTGACCCGGACCCGCGAACGCCACCGACAACGTCTCACCCTTGGCATGCTCCCCCAGCAAATAAATCGACGGGTACTTCATCGTGACCTTCGACCCGATATTGCCGTCGATCCACTCCATCGTGGCGCCCTCGCCCGCCGTGGCCCGCTTCGTGACCAGGTTGTACACATTCGTCGACCAGTTCTGAATGGTCGTGTACCGCACCCTGGCGTTCTTCTTCACCACGATCTCCACCACCGCCGAATGCAACGAATCAGACGAATAGATCGGAGCCGTGCAGCCCTCGATGTAGTGCACATAACTGCCCTCATCGGCAATGATCAACGTGCGCTCGAACTGGCCCATGTTCTCCGTGTTGATCCGGAAATACGCCTGCAACGGAATCTCCACATGCACGCCCGGCGGCACATACACGAACGAACCCCCCGACCACACCGCCGTGTTCAGGGCCGCGAACTTGTTATCCCCCGACGGGATGATCGTGCCGAAATACTCCTGGAAAATCTCCGGGTGCTCCTTCAACGCCGTGTCGGTGTCCATGAAAATGACACCCTGCGCCTCGAGCTCCTCATTGATCTGGTGATACACCACCTCGGACTCGTACTGCGCGGCCACACCGGACACCAGGCGGTTACGTTCCGCTTCCGGGATACCGAGCTTCTCGTAGGTGTTCTTGATGTCGTCGGGCAGGTCCTCCCAGGTCTGGGCCTGCTTCTCCGTGGACCGCACAAAGTACTTGATGTTGTCGAAATCGATCCCGGACAAATCCGCGCCCCACGTCGGCATCGGCTTCCGCTCGAACAACTCCAACGCCTTCAACCGCCGCTGCAACATCCAGTCCGGCTCGTTCTTCAACCGCGAAATATCGGTCACGACCTCCGGCGAAACCCCGCGCCTGGCGGACGCGCCCGCCGCATCGGAATCGGACCAACCAAACTCGTACGTACCGAGCCCCGCAAGTTCGGGGCGGTCAAGCAGGAC
>NZ_SOGW01000129.1:0-3167 GCF_004403075.1 Cryobacterium sp. TMT2-10
ATGGGCGCGCCGCTGCCGGATCCCGTCGTTCGTGAAGCTGCAGCGCTCGATCGTGAAGCACCGCGCTGCGATCCTCGCCTCGATCGAGCACGGTCTCTCCAACGGCCGGATCGAATCCGTCAACACCAAGATTCGACTCATCACCCGAATCGCCTTCGGCTTCAAATCATCCGACGCCCTCATCGCCCTCGCCATGCTCAGCCTCGGCGGCCACAAGCCAGTGCTCCCCGGCCGGGTTTAACCCACGGTTACGACAGGAGAGCCAAAAAATTCGGTTATTTTCAAATCGACAATTACAAGGGGCAGGACTCTGAGGCGTCCGACTCGCTGATCACGGCTTTCGACTCGCTCAGTGCCAATCCGCTTGTGACAGCGCTTGATTTGAAGGTCTGCGAGTCGCTGACGGTGACCATCGGAGCCCCGACCGGGAGGGAGTCGATCGTCGCAGAACTCCAGCAGCTCGCCTCTGATCCCGCGCTGGCCGGTATCACCTTCGAGGTTCTCGGCGACGGCTATGCCCGGCTCTCCGTCACCGCGGCGACGGCCGAACTTGCTCCGTTCTTTGACTTCCTGCGGGCCACGCCGGGAGCGACCTCCTACGAGAGCAAGGACAACGTCATCGCCGTCGACGTGTCCAGCCCAACCCAACTTCGCTCTATAGCCCTGGTGATCGAGGCAGCGCCGAAATCGGCAGCGGTCGGCCTCGTCACTGTTTCCACGCCGGGCGCTGTTGTCTACGTCAACGGCGACGGTACGACCGCCGCTCAGGTCGGCCTCGCCGAGGCCATGCTGGCGCTCGATGCCCGGGTGCCCGTCTACTCTGGGCCGGCGCGATCAAGTTCACGCCGTATCCGTACAGTTCGGTGGTCGTGCATCGGATCGTCGATGCGGTCATGGCCAGCGGGCTCTGGCGGAGCGCCGGGGTGAAGATTGACGTGCCCAGTCCCGGTCGCGAGATGGTCTTCAGCGTCGAGGTTGCTGCTGGTGGAACCCAGATCACGACGACGGGAACAGGCGCAGACACGGCTACCGCCAGGGCCCTCAAAGACCTCAACGGCTCTTGGGCGACCGCCCGGCAGTGGGTAACGGCGGCGAAGGCGTAGCCTCAGCGGCTACGGGCGTCGTAGCCGGCCCCCAGACGGTGCGGATTTCAGCCTGAGGGGCCCCAAATCGACCTTCGATCGCCTCGGGAAGGTCGATTTGGGACCCCTCGCGGGTGGGAGGAGGCACCAGAACCGCCCCGGCAGGTTAGTGGTACGATATCCAGTACCACAATTCGAGCGAAGGAGGAGAACATGGCCATCACGGCTTCCCAGGCGCGGGCACAACTGTTCCCGTTGATCGAGAAAGTCAATCAGGACCACCTGCCGATCGAGATCGTCTCGAAGAAGGGCAGCGCCGTTCTGATGTCGCTGGCCGATTATCAGGCTCTCGAAGAAACCGCCTATCTGCTGCGCTCCCCCGCCAACGCGACGCGGCTGCTCGAGAGCATCGCCCAACATCGAGCCGGCAAGACGACCGAGCGCCCACTCGCCGAGTGAACATCGTCTTCACCGACGTGGGCTGGAACGACTACCAGCACTGGGTAGCCACGGACAAAGCCATGGTCAAGCGCATCAACAAGCTCATCGCCGAGGTACAAAGAACGCCGTTCAGCGGTATGGGTAAACCCGAGGCGCTCAAGCACCAGCTGTCGGGATACTGGTCCCGCCGAATCACGGAGGAGCACCGCCAGGTCTATGCCGTGGAAGAGAACCAGATTGTTGTGATCGCCGCGCGGTACCACTACTCGTACTACAGTCGCGTTTATGGGGCGTGTCCGCGGGTTCGATAGTGATGTCGTTTCGCGGTTTGTTGATGTCGGCGTCGCCAGCGTGAGCGACTGAGGACACGTTCGGGGTCCGGCGGCTCGCTGAAGATCAGACGGACAAGAAGGTACCTGATCTCGGGCAGGCTCAGGGCGATGAGGTCGTTTGCGCCCGTATGGTGAATTGAGACAGAGGTAAGGAGAATCTGTTTCATGTCGAATCGTCGTACGTTCAGTGCTGTGTTCCGGGCCGAGGCCGTAGAGCTTGTCATTTCATCGGGCCGGCCGATCGCTCAAGTTGCACCCGAGATCGGGGTCGTCGAGGGGACGTTGGACAATTGGGTTCGCGTCTGGAAAGAGGAACACCCTGAGGCCGGTGCCGCCGAGCCGGGCCCGGTCGAGTGGGCCAAGTACAAGGCCCTGCAAGCCGAGAACGCTGAGCTGAAAAGGGAGATCGATTTCCTGGGAAAAGTCAGCTCCTTCTTCGCCGCGAAGCAACGATGAACGACTATTTCGTCTTCATCTTGACGGAGAAGGCCTCCTTTCCCATTGACTGGATGTGCCAGAAGCTGAAGGTCTCCCGGGCCTCGTTCTACCGCTGGTTGCGCCCGAACGTGCCGACGCCGACCCAGGTCCGCCACGACGAGCTCGACGCTCACGTCGTGCGCGTCTACACGCGGGAGAAGGGCAGGGCCGGCCGGGACCAGATCACCACGATCCTGGGCCTGGAAGGCGTCAACATCGCCTGCGGCACGGTCGGGTCCATCCTGGGCGACCACGGCCTCCGCGCCGTCCGGATGCGGGCGTGGAAGAACACCACGACTGTCGCCCCGGACGCTCGGACCGAGCACATCCAGAACCACATGCTCGATCAGGAGGGGACGCGCGACTTCACGTCGACCGTCCCGGGAACCCGGTTCTGCGGGGATATCACCTACTTGCGCACTGGCTCCGGATGGCTCTACCTGGCGACCGTGATCGACCTCTGCACCCGGATGGTGGTGGGCTGGTCGATGGCCAGCCACATGCGCACCAGCCTGATCATCGGCGCCCTAGAAATGGCGCGCGACCACGGCCACCTCGACACGGCCGGCGCCATTTTCCACTCCGACCGCGGAGCCCAAGGCGGATTCAACCGGTGGAAGCAACACCTCGATTATGGAGGTGGATTATGGGACGTCCGAAGGGTTGGATGGCCACGCAACTCGGGCGGGAGCCGATGCGGTCGCCGGGCCGACCGCCGGGCCGACCGCCGGGCCGGCCGCCGGGGTGGCGCCGGGAACACCGGCAGGATTTCTGGGACCTCGTGGGGCAGGGTGTCTCGAGCGAGGAGGCTGGCGAGCGGGCCGGCGTGTCGGCG
>NZ_SOGW01000075.1:0-3216 GCF_004403075.1 Cryobacterium sp. TMT2-10
CAGCCGCGTGGGCTCGGCCGCGGGCTTCGCGGGTGCTGCGCCGCTGCGCGCGTGTCACGCCGCGCGCGGAACGGCGCAGCACCCGCGCTCGCGCTCGACTCGGCGTCGGAGGTGCCGCGTGTCGGAGGCGCTGGTGTTACGTGTCGGAGGTGCAGACGCAGAGTTCGTTGCCCTCCGGGTCGGCGAGCACCCACCAGTCGGGGGCGTGCTCGGCCGTGAGCAGATCGCCGCCGACGTCGATGACCGCCTGCACCCGCGCCTCGGCCTCGCTGGTGGGGACGTACACGTCGAGGTGGATCCGGTTGCGTTCCGTGCGCGCGATCTCCATGTTCTGGAACCAGACGCCGGGTCCCTGCCCGTGGGGGTCGGCGAGGTCTATCTCGCCGTCGCGGTACGACTCCACGTAACCGAGCCCGACCCGCCAGAAGGGTCGGATCGCATCCGCGTCGGTGCAGTCGATGGCCACGTCGTAGCGAGCCGGCATGAAGGGGGCTCGTTCGGCGTCCTGCGCGTCGGCGATCTCCTGGATGCGCAGCGCGAGCCTCAGGTCGCGGTCGGTCACGCCGCCCGCGTCGTGGGAGGAGAGCCGGAAGGTGACCCGGCCGTAGCCGAGGCGCACATCCGGGTGGTGACTCAGCGCATCCGCTGCCTCGGCCACCTGGTCGAGCACGCGCACGGCTGAGGCGAAGTCCGCCGTGGTGAACGACCCGTGCAGAGCGCCGTCCAGGTGCACGAAGGCGCCGCCGGAGAGCACGGGCTCGGTGTCGGCAGGGGTCAGGAGGGTGCCCGATTCTTTCATGCCCCCACTCTGCCCGACCCGTCGGACCCGGTCAAGGCGCGACGCCGCCCGCCCCGTTGCCAGTCCTGCACCCATCCCGCGCTCAGTCTTGCACCCCGTCCCGCGCTCCGTCTTGCACCCAGTCCCGCGCCCAGTCTTGCACCCCGTCCCGCCGAACCAATTCGACGGAGATTTTGGGTCAAAACGGCGTATTCGCCCGTTGTGCGCACTGTGGGAGCAAAATCTCCGTCGAATTGGTTCGCACCGTGCCGGGTCCCGCCCGTAGCCGAAACCGGGAGAGTCGGGTCACACTGAGGCGTGGACACTTCCGGAGAAACCATTCTGTGCGACCTCGACGGCACGATCTACTCCGCCGGCGCAACCGTCGACGGGGCGGCCGAGGCGATTAGCGGTCTCAGGGAGCTGGGTTGCGTCATCCGTTTTCTGACCAATACGGATTCGAGGCCGGAGGCGCTGATCCTGTCCGACCTGCACGCCCGCGGCGTCGACGTGCGTGCCACGGAACTGTTCACCCCCGTGACGGCGGCCCGGCGCTGCCTCGCCGCGTTCGGGAGCGAGGCCAATGTGCTGCCGGTGGTGTCGGGCGCGCTCCGGGAGACATTCGCCCCGTTCATGCGGGAGGGTGACCACCCGATCACCCATGTGATCGTGGGCGACGCGCGGGACACGCTCAGCTACCCCGTGCTCGATGGGGCGTTCCGGGCCATTCGGGCGGGAGCCGAACTCGTCGCCCTGCAACGGGGACGCTACTCCAGACGGGCCGACGGTGACCATCTGGATACCGGCGCGATCGTGGCCGCCCTCGAATACGCGAGCGGGTCGACGGCCGTGCTGCTCGGCAAGCCTTCCCAGGATTTTCTCCGGCTCGCCGCGGAATCGGCCGGGGCCCAGCCGAACGAGGTGTGGGTCGTCGGCGACGACGCAACCACCGACATCGCGATGGGCAACGCGGCCGGCGCGACCACGGTGCAGGTTCGCACCGGCAAATACCCGGACCAGGCCGCCGAGCGGGCCACGATCCGGGCCGCCTACGCGATCGACACGATCGCCTCACTCCCTGGTCGAGGCGGCGTCCGTGCACGCGGCCGAGTAGCCGGTCTCCCCGTCGTCCGGTGGGCCGCCCGGTCCCGCAGGCCCGTCCTCACCAATTCGACGGAGATTTTGAGGGCAAACGACGTTTTGGGCCATTTTTGGCCTCGTGGGAGCAAAATCTCCGTCGAATTCGTTAGGGGCGGGGCCGGCTAGAGCAGGGTGAGGGCCAGGCCGGGGTTGGCGAGGATGCCGGCGATGTCGGTCAGGAACCGGGCGCCCTGCTCGCCGTCGACCAGGCGGTGGTCGAAGGACAGGCTCAGCGTCATCACCTGCCGCAGCGCGATCTCGCCGCGGTACTCCCACGGCCGCGGGCGGATCGCCCCGATCGCCAGGATCACGGCCTCCCCCGGCGGCAGGATGGGCGTTCCGGCGTCGATCCCGAAGAAGCCGATGTTGGTGATCGAGAGGGTGCCGCCGCGCAGGGCAGCCGGGCTGGTGGTGCCCGCCCGGGCGGCCGCGGTCAGCTCGGCGAGCGCCGCGGCCAGATCGGCCAGGCTGAGCCGGTCGGCATCCGTGATCGTGGGCACCAATAGTCCCCGCGGCGTGGCGGCCGCGATGCCGAGGTTCACGTAGTGGAACTGCACGATCTCGGCGGCGGCCTCGTCCCAGCGGGTGTTGACCTCGGGCGTGCGCGCCACCGCGAGGCAGAGCGCCTTCGCGACGACGGCGAGGATGCCGATGCGTGCGCCCGCGAAGGAGCGGTCACGTTTGAGCACCTCGATCAGTTCGACCGTCGGGGTCACATCCACGGTCAGGAACTCGGTCGCGTGCGGCGCGGTGAACGCACTGCGCACCATAGCCTCGGCCGTGTGCTTGCGCACGCTGCGGATCGGGCTGCGGGATTCCCGGGCACCCGGAACGGATGCCGCCGGCGGCGCGGCCGGTTCGGCTCGCGACTGTGCGGCCTCGGCCGGCACCGCGCGCGCCGGTTCGGCCCACGCCTCCACGTCCTCCCGGGTGATCAGCCCGGTCGGGCCGGTCCCGGTCACCCGGGTGAGGTCGACGCCCAGGCTTCGGGCGAGGGCGCGGACAGGTGGCGTGGAGCGCGGACGCTCCCCTGAGACGGGCGACGGCGAGTCAGACACGGTTGCGAGGGAGGCAGAGGCTGACGCAGAGACAGACCGGCTCGGCACGTCAGGGGCCGCGACGTCGGGCACCGGCACAGCGGGTGCTGCCGCCCCGGACGCTGCCGGGTCGGGTGCTGCCGCCACGCGTGCTCCCGCGTCGGATGCAGCCGCGTCGGGCGCAGCCACCCCGGGTGCTGCCACCCCGGGTACTGCCACCCCGGGCGCCCCCGCGTCGGGCGCAGCCGTCCCCGGGACCAC
>NZ_SOGW01000115.1:0-3799 GCF_004403075.1 Cryobacterium sp. TMT2-10
CGCCACCGCCAGCGACCCCGACCCCGGCCCCGCCACCGCCACCGCCAGCGACCCCGACCCCGGCCCCGCCACCGACCCCGACCCCGACCCCGACCCCGGCTGCGCAGCAGGGCCCGACACGACCGACCGGTCCGGATCGGCAACCGGGTCACCCGACTCGTCCAGCACCAGGTAGCTGAGCCCGTCGAACGTGCACCGCAGGCTCGAACGACGGATGCTCCGCCGCAGTTCCGCGGCCTCCTCTCCCGTCGACAGCCCAGACATCGCGGCGATGGCGTCGGCCAGCTCCTCGGTCGAGAGCAGGTCCACCTGCTCGCCCGTGACGGCCAGGACCCGAACCCGTTCCGTCAGCGGGGGCAGGCCCAGCTCCGCCGCGGCGAGGCGCGCGGCGTCGATGTAGCCGTGCAGGAGCAGGGTCGCGGCGGTGGCGCCCAGGATCGCGTTGGCCCGGCGCAGCTCCCAGTTCTGCTGCGCCGTGATCGAGAGCAGCATGCAGCCGGTCAGCATGAGCTGCCGGTCCGCCGGGCGCAGTGCCCGCCCGGCACCCACGGCCAGGAACCCCGCGGTGCGCTGGCCGGCCACGATGGAGTACTCGACGACATCCGTTCCCAGCAGCGGGAAGGTCGCGGCGGCGTGCGTGCCCGCCAGGTTCAGCCGCGCCGTCTCCTCGCGCAGCTTCGGCAGCACGCGGCTCTCGGTCGCCGGCCAGAGCGACTCCGGCGTGCCGTCGGCCGGCAGGTACGCGGCCCAGCCGCCCAGCGCCTCCGCGAGCACCTTCACCACGGATGCCGCAGCTCCTGGCCGCGTGGCGGCGCGCGCGAGCGAGGTCTGCAGCCCCAGATTCGCGGCGTAGTCGGCCTGTTCGGTGCGGCCGACGAGGTCCCAGTAGGCCCGGGAAACCTGGAGGAAGGGGGTGCCGTCCGGAACGATCAGCAGCGCCAGGCCCGCCTCCCGGCACGCGTCGGCGAGGTGCGGCGGCACATGGTCGGTGCCCGCACCGAGGCCCAGGCCGAGGGCAGCCACGCCGTGGTCGACGAGCCGCCGCACGTACCCGCGCACGTGCTCGTCGGTTCCCGCCACCGGGATTCCGGTGGTCAGCAGCAGTTCCCCGCCGCCGAGGTACGGCGTCGGGTCGTCCAGCTCGGAGACGTGCACCCCGGTGAGGTCACGGCGGGCCGGCCGTCCGCCGCCGACCGGTTGGAGGTCGCTGCCGAGCCGTTCCTGCAGCTGCACCAGGCTGATCGTCACCATGCGGATCCTTTTCGACTCTGAAACGGCCAATATCTTTGGATATTCTAGCCACCGCGCTGTTTTTTCATAGACGTTTCATACGATGTCAAGCGGATGGCCCTCGCCTACATTTATCCGATGGACACAGCGACCGTTCCCCAGACCCGACTGCTCCGCACCGCGATCCCCGGCCCCCGGTCCAGCGCGCTGCATGCCGAACGGGTGAAGCAGGTCTCCAGCGGGTTCGGGATCGCGCTGCCGGTGTTCATCGACCGGGCCGAGGGCGGCATCCTGCAGGACGTCGACGGCAACCGCATCATCGACTTCGCCTCGGGTATCGCGGTCACCAGCGTCGGAGCTGCCAACCCACTCGTGCAGGCCCGCGTCACCGAGCAGCTGGCACGGTTCAGCCACACCTGTTTCATGGTCACCGAGTACGACTCCTTCACCGCGGTCTGCGCCTGGCTGAACGCCCACACGCCTGGCGACTTCGAGAAGCGCACGGCGCTGTTCTCCACCGGTTCCGAGGCCGTGGAGAACGCCATCAAGATCGCCCGCGCCGCCACCGGCCGCGCCAAGGCGCTCGTCTTCGACGACGCGTACCACGGCCGGTCCCTGCTGACGATGGCCATGACGGCCAAGGAGAAGCCCTACAAGATCACCTTCGGGCCCTTCCCCACCGAGATCGTGCGGGCTCCGATGGCCGCTCCGCTGCGCTGGCCGAGCGGCGCGGCGAACGCCACCGCCGAGGCCCTCGCCGGGGTCGAGGCGGTCCTGGCCGAGCAGGGCCCCGAGACGTTCGCCGCCATGGTGATCGAGCCCATCCAGGGCGAGGGCGGGTTCATCGTTCCGGCCCCCGGCTTCCTGGCCGGGCTGCGCGACATCGCGGCCCGCCACGGGATCGTCTTCGTGCTCGACGAGGTGCAGGCCGGCATGGGCCGCACCGGCACCATGTTCGCCAGCGAACACGAGGGCGTCGCCGCGGACCTCCTCGTCACGGGCAAGGCGCTGGCCGGGGGCCTGCCGCTGACCGCCGTGACCGGCCGGGTCGAACTGATGAACGCCGTGCACACCGGCGGACTGGGCGGCACCTACGCCGGCAACCCGCTGGCCTGCGCGGCCGCGCTCGGCGTCTTCGAGGCATTCGAGAACGGCGACCTGCTCGCCGGTGCGCTGCGCATCGAGAGCACGGCCCGCCGCATCCTGGAACCGCTGGTGGCGGAGGAGTCCCCGATCGTCGACTTCCGCGGTCGCGGCGCCATGCTCGCGATCGAATTCGCCGACCGAGAGACCCTCGAACCGCGGCCCGAGCTCGCCGCCGCGGTCGCCTCGCTCTGCCACCAGCAGGGGGTGCTCGTGCTCGTCTGCGGAACGTACGGAAACGTCATCCGTCTGCTTCCCCCGCTCGTCATCGGGCAGGACCTGCTCGAAGACGGCCTCGCCGTGCTGCGGGCAGCCGTCGAATCCGTCTACGCCGAAGCATCCGTCGGCGCCGCGGCGGTGCACGCGTGAGCGAAACCCTCGCGACGACCGTCACGCCGGCCGGAGACCCGGCCGCAGACCCGGCCGCAGACCCGAGCTACGACCCGCGCACGGGCGCGCAGCACGGCAGCGTGCCGCACACGACCCCGGAGCACGTCGCCGCGATCCTGCGGCGCGCGCAGAGCGCGGCTTCCGTGATCGCCGGCACCAGCCCGGCGACCCGGCAGGGCTGGCTGACTGCGATCGCGCACTCCCTCCGCACCCACGAGGACGAACTCGTGCGGCTCGCGGGCGAGGAGACCGGCCTCGGCGCGGACCGCCTGCACGGCGAACTCGCCAAATGCGCCACCAGCACCGTGTTCTACGGCGCCGTCGCGGCCGAGGGCAGCTATCTGGGCGCCGGCACCGAGGGCATCGGCGGCGACTCCACCCTGTCCCGCTGGAACATCCCCCTCGGCCCGGTCGCGGTGTTCGGGGCGAGCAACTTCCCGTTCGGTTTCGGCGTGATCGGCCACGACGTGGCGTCTGCGCTCGGCGCCGGCTGCCCCGTGATCGTCAAGGCGCACCCGGCCCACCCGCGCCTCAGCGTGCGGCTGGCGGAGCTGGTCTCCGACGCGCTCGAGCGGGCCGGCGCCCCCGTGGGCAGCTACGCCCTCGTCGTCGGCTTCGACGCGGGACTCCAGCTCGTCGACGCCGCCGAGATCACCGCGATCGCCTTCACCGGCAGCCAGGGCGGCGGAATGGCGCTCGTGCAGCGCGCCGCCGCGCGGGGCGTGCCGGTCTTCGCCGAGATGGGCACCGTGAACCCGGTCTTCGTCACGACGGATGCCGCGGCCGACAGCGCGCAGATCGCGGCCGGCTTCGTGGGCTCCTTCACCCTCGGGGCGGGCCAGTTCTGCACCAAGCCCGGGTTGCTCTTCGCCCCCGCGGGCGCCGGGATCTTCGACGCCGTGCGCGCCGAGCTCCGGCAGGCCCCCAGTGCGCCCCTGCTGACCGCCGGGATCGCGCGCGGCTACCGGGCCGGCCTGACCGGACTCGCCGAAGCCGCCGCCGCGGCGGGAAACGCCGGCGCCGACAGCGCCGAGGC
>NZ_SOGW01000055.1:0-4941 GCF_004403075.1 Cryobacterium sp. TMT2-10
GCCGCCGCCTACGGGCGGTAGCCGCAGCCGCGCACGCCGCGAAACCCGCGCACGCGCACGCGCACGCCGCGCACCGCGCACGCAGCAGCCGAGGCCGCCGACGCTACGAACGGATGCCGAGGGCCGCACGCACGATCTGCAGCGCCTCCTCCGGGGGCAGGCCGAGCGCGCGCATCCGTTCGGCGTAGGCGACCGCGGCCCGCTGCGCCTGCTGGTGCGTGGCGTCTCCGGTCGCGGCGATGAAGGAGCCGAGCCGGCCGCGGGTCTCGATCACCTCGTCCTGCTCCAGCTCCCGGTAGGCGCGCGCGACCGTGTTCGCGGCCAGGCCGAGGTCTTCGGCGAGGCGGCGCACGGTGGGCAGCTTGTCACCCGGGGCCAGCGCGCCGGTGCGCACGCCCTCGATCACCTGCCCCCGCAGCTGCTCGAACGGCGGAGTGGGGGAGTGCGGGTCGATGACGAGTTGCATGCCGGGCATCCTTCGTGTGCGTTACGTCCCACGCTACCGGTGCCCCCGGTGCCCTCCTCCGCCGCGAGTGCGGGTGAATTGTCGCTCTGGCGTCCTCTAACCGACGATTCACCCGCACTCGCGAACCGAACGGATGCGCGCGGCCGGCCACTCCGGGCACACCGGCTCGGTAGGCTCGTCACGTGACCTGGCCCCGCGACCTGCCCGCCCAGCTGGCGGCACTGCTGCCGAGCCTGGCCGGCGTGCTGCTGCTCATCCTGATCGTCACGCTCGTGCTCTGGACCTACCGGGTGTCGCATCCGTTCGCGCCGGCGCTCGCCGTGCTGCGCGGAGCCCTGCAGCTGGCCGCGATCAGCCTGGTGCTCAGCGGCATCATCTCCGATCCGCTCTGGGTCGGCGTGGGCCTCGTCGTCATGTTCACCGCCGCGGTCGGCACGGTCACGCGGCGCATCGGCGCCAGCCGGCAGCACTTCGCCTGGGTGGCCGCCGCGATGGGCCTGGGCGTGCTCGCCTCCCTCCTGGTCGTGTTCGGCACCGGCGCGCTCGAGTCGACGCCGCGTTACGTGCTGTCCTTCGGCGGCATCATCATCGGCAACGCCATGTCGATCGCCACGCTCTCCGGCCGCCGCTTCGGCGAGGCGGTGACCGAGCGCTGGGACGAGGTGGAGGGCTGGCTGGCCCTCGGCGCCACGCCCCGGCAGGCGACCCGCGAGCTGGCCCGCCGCGCCGTCTACTTCGCGCTGATCCCCTCGACCGACCAGACGAAGACCACCGGCCTGGTCACCCTGCCCGGTGCCTTCGTCGGCGCCATCTTCGGCGGGGCCTCGCCGCTCGAGGCCGGTCGCTTCCAGATCATCGTGCTCGCCGGCATCCTTTGCGCCGGTTCCATCGCCGCCGTCGCGCTGATCCACCTGCTTGCGCCCGTGCGGCAGCGCCCCCTCACCGCCCCGGTCTGACCCGCCGCCTCGCAGCAGCGCCCGGTCCGCGGGCCGCTAATGCAGCACCAGGAACTTGGCGAGGATCAGGAACCCGGCGAGCAGCACGGTTCCCACCGCGACGAGGGCCAACGGCCAGCCACGGATGCCGCGGAGCCGCACCCCCGACACCGCCACCACGCTCAGCAGCACGCTGGCCGTGATCATCCCGACCAGGGTCGCGGTCCTCGTGTCGCCGCCGAAGAAGAGCACCACGAGCACCGCCAGCAGCGGAGCGAATGCGGCGGATATCATCGGTGCGCTGACCCGCAGATGGTGGCGGATGCTGCCCCACCCGGCCGTCTGATCCCCGATCGAGTAGGCGAAAACGTGCGTCGCGTAATACACGAGGTTCGTGATCAGGACCACGATGATGATCGTCGACGCGGCGCTGTCGCCGAGCCCGATCAGCGTGCTGGCGGCCACGAGTAGGCCGTAAGCCGCAGCGCTGATGCGCTCGGCGCCGGCCGGTCCGATCTTGCTTGGAGCCTGGGCGTTCTTCGGTGAGGCCACGGCTCCAGTGTCGCGGGGGTCGCGCTCGAGCGAAAGGGGCGACGGATGCCGCCGGCCCTACTCCGGCGCGCCGGCTCCGCTGCCGCTACTCCGCGGCGCGGTGGATCAGGCGGGAGAGCACGATCGCGCTGCGGGTGTGGTCCACGTTCGGCGCCAGGCGCACCTTCTCCAGGGCCGCCTCGAGGCCGGAGATGTCCCGCGCCCGGATGTGCACGATCGCGTCGGCGCTGCCGGTGACGGTGCCGGCATCGACGACCTCGGGCACGCCGGAGAGGATGCGCAGCAGTTCCTCGGGCGCCACGGTGCCGCGGCAGAACAGTTCGACGTAGGCCTCGGTGCTCATGCCGTCGATGGCCGGGTCCACCTGGATCGTGAAGCCGCGGATGACCCGGTCGGCCACGAGCTTGTCGACCCGCCGTTTGACCGCCGACGCCGACAGGCCGACGACCCCGCCGATATCCCCGTAGCCCGCGCGGGCATTCTGGCGAAGAAGGTCGAGAATGCCGCGGTCTAGATTGTCCATTCCGAGAGTCTACGGCGAAAACATGCGTCGAGCGCGGAAACCACGCGCATTTCGAGCGCAGATTAGCGTGACATACCGATTCATGCTGTGTGAAACTAGGAACGGCGTCCCCGCCCGGATCCGTTCGGCTCCGGCAGGGCTCTCGTGAGTGACCTGGTCCGCCATCCACCCCCGCATTCCGACCTCGCCCGAAGCCGGCGGAGTGCAGCAGAAGGAGTCCCCATGTCGACCAATCTCACGTCCCTTGATTTCGCCGCCCCCGACCTCACGGTCCCGGGTCTCACCGTCCCGAACCCGGACGAGAGCATCGCTTCGGCCCGCCCCGAGCGCATACCGGTCAGGCGCACCATCCTGATGTGCAAGCCCGACTACTTCACCGTCGTGTACCGCATCAACCCGTGGATGGACCCGGCCATCCCGACCGACACTGCCCTGGCCGTCGCGCAGTGGCAGACCCTGTACGACACCTACGTCGGACTCGGTTTCGACGTGCACCTGATCGACCCGATCGACGGGCTGCCGGACATGGTCTACGCGGCCAACGGCGGCTTCGTCGTCGACAACATCGCGTACGGCGCGGCTTTCACCTATCCGGAGCGCCAGCCGGAAGGCCCGGCCTACATGGACTGGTTCCGCGAGAGCGGCTTCGACGTGCGCGTCCCGGTCGAGATCAACGAGGGGGAGGGCGACTTCCTGCTCGTGGGCGACGCGATCCTTGCCGGCACCGGCTTCCGCAGCGCCTCGAACAGCCACGAAGAGGTGTCGGCCATCTACGGCCGTCCGGTGATCACGCTTAACCTGATCAACCCGAGCTTCTACCACCTCGATACCGCCATCGCCGTGCTCGACGACACGAACATCGCCTACCTGCCGAGCGCATTCGACGAGCCGAGCCTCGTCATCCTGCGCGAGCGCTACCCGGATGCCATCATCGTCACCGAGGAAGACGCGGCCATCCTCGGCCTCAACTCCTACTCCGACGGCTACAACGTCGTCATCGCCGCCCGCGCGAAAGACTTCGAGCGCCAGCTGCGCGCCCGCGGCTACAACCCGATCGGCGTCGACCTGTCCGAGCTGCTCCTCGGCGGCGGCGGAGTGAAGTGCTGCACGCTGGAGCTGCGCCGATGATCGACCAGACCGCGGCCGACCAGACCGCGGCCGCCCAGACCACGACAGCCCAGACCACGACAGCCCAGACCACGACAGCCCAGACCACGGCCGCCCTCGATCAGGCGTCCTACATCGCGCTCGAGAACGAGCACGCGGCCCACAACTACCACCCGCTGCCCGTCGTCGTCGCCTCCGGGGACGGCGCCTGGGTGACGGATGTCGACGGTCGCCGCTACCTGGACTGCCTGGCCGCCTACTCCGCGGTCAACTTCGGCCACTCCAACCCGGTTCTGCTGGAAGCCGCCCGCGCCCAGCTCGGCCGCATCACGCTCACCAGCCGCGCCTTCCACAACGACCAGCTCGGCCCGTTCGTGACAGCGCTCGCCGAGCTCTCCGGCAAGGACATGGTCCTCCCGATGAACACGGGCGCCGAAGCGGTCGAGTCCGGCATCAAGGTAGCCCGCGCCTGGGGCTACCGGGTGAAGGGCGTCGCCGACGGGCTGGCCAACATCATCGTGGCCGGCGAGAACTTCCACGGCCGCACGACCACGATCATCAGCTTCTCCGACGACGAGTCCGCCCGCAAGGACTTCGGCCCGTTCACGCCCGGGTTCCGCACGGTTCCCTACGGGGACGCCGCGGCCCTCGAGGCCGCGATCGACCAGAACACGGTCGCCGTGTTGCTCGAGCCGATCCAGGGCGAGGCCGGCATCGTCGTGCCGCCGGCGGGCTACCTGCCCGCCGTGCGCGAGATCACGACCCGCCATAACGTGCTGTTCATCGCCGACGAGATCCAGTCCGGCCTCGGCCGTACGGGCGCGACCTTCGCCTGCGATCTGGTCGGGGTCGTGCCGGACCTGTACCTGCTGGGCAAGGCGCTCGGCGGCGGCATCGTTCCCGTTTCGGCGGTGGTCGGCAACGCGGACGTCCTCGGCGTGCTCCGCCCTGGCGAGCACGGCTCGACCTTCGGCGGCAACCCCCTGGCCGCGGCCGTCGGCCTCGCCGTGGTGAAGATGCTGGCCACCGGCGAATACCAGGAGCGCGCCCGCGTTCTCGGCACCCGACTGCACGACGGGCTGAGCGCCCTGATCGGCCGGGGCGTCGTCGCCGTGCGCGGCGCGGGCCTCTGGGCCGGGATCGACATCGACCCGACGGTGGCGTCCGGCCGGGCGGTCTGCGAGGCCCTCCTGGCCCGCGGCGTGCTCGCGAAGGACACCCACGGCTTCACCATCCGCCTGGCCCCGCCGATCGTGGTCTCCGAGGCCGACATCGACTGGGCCGTCGAGCAGCTGGCCGCGGTGCTCGCGGAATTCGCCGCCGCCTAGCCGCGCCCGGCCGCGCCGCCGCCTCCGAGC
>NZ_SOGW01000132.1:0-5186 GCF_004403075.1 Cryobacterium sp. TMT2-10
CCGCGGTGGCGGTGGCGGTGGCGGTGGCGGTCTCGGCCGCGGTCTCGGCCGCGGTGGCGGTCTCGGCCGCGGTGGACGCAGCGACGACGGTCTCGGCCGCGGTGGCCGCAGCTGCGGCCTCGCGGCCCGGAAGCGTGATCGCTGACCAGGCGCCCTGCAGCGCTTCCACGACCCAGCCGTTGCGGCTGAAGTCGGAGGGGCTTCCGGCCTCGGCCACGACGAAGCGGGATTCCCAGAGCTCGCGGCGCTCGGGCGGAAGCGCGCCCAGACCCACCCGGACGTCGAGGGTGCCCTCGAGCACCGCGTGCCGAATTGCCAGGCACCAGAGCACGCAGGCGTCGCCGGCATCCGTCTCAAAATGGGTGAGGTCACTGACGGCGCGGGCGGCGCCGGCGAGCGCGACCGGGTCGTCGAGGTAGGCCAGCGCCACCGGGGCGGTTCGCATCAGCGAGCCGTTGCCGCCGCTGCTGCCGTGCGTCTCGTGGTGGGCGCGGGCGACGATGCGCACCGCGGATGCGGTGAGCTCGGTTCGGGAGAGCACCGCGCGCAGCTGGTTGCCCACGTCCGGCGCCGTGCGGGCCCAGTCGACCCAGACGGCCACGATCCCGTCGAGCACCGCTTCGTCGCGGAGGTCCTGGCCGGCGGCGATCGCGTTCAGGATCGGAACGGCCATGGAGGTGTCGTCGGTCCACTCGCCGGGGGCCCAGTTGAACCCGCCGCCGCCCTTCATCGTGACGGAGGCATCGGCCGCGAGGGGCGGGCCGAATTCGTAGCCGGCACCGAGGGCATCGCCGCAGGCCATGCCGAGCATCACGCCGGCGGCGCGATCCAATTGAGCAGACGTACGTTTCAAGCGTTCCCCCGGGTAAGGTCCGTTGGGGGCATGCAGTGAGCCGTGGCGTGCCCGCGACAACGCCGTCGCCGGATGCTGCTCGGGCTCATTCCCCCCATATGAGAATACGGGCGAAATGCGGGTTGCTGCTCCGCCTTCTTCGAGGGACAGCGGCGCCCGACCGGCCGTGATCTGCCGGCGGTGATCTGCCGCGAGGGGAAGCTGCCGGGTGGGCGCGGCGCATCCCGGCCAGCCTCGCTCACCGGCGCCGCGGGCCCCGTTGGCGCGGTGGGTTGTGGCTAACTCAGGTGATTCCCCAGAAAACAGGCCGAAACCGGCCGGATTCGGGCATTCCGAAGTGGTTTTCCTGAGTTGGCCACACGGGAGCTCCGTGCCATTGGCTTGGCGGGCATCGGGGGGCTACTGCCCCCGGGCCGCTGCCCCCCGGCCACCGCGGGACGGCCGCGGGACGGCCGCGGGACGACCACGTGACGGCTACGGGTTCGTGGCGGAGCCCATGAAGGCGGTCAGGACCGCGGTCAGCAGGGGCGGTCCGACCGAGACCGCCACGGCCGCCGCCACGACGGCGCCCAGTAACTTCCACAGGGTGCGCCGCACCCTGGCCTGCCGCACCTCGGCGTCGAGGACCGCGAACTGCGCGAACGGATGCTCCGTTAGCGGGAATACCGGGGTCGGCCAGGTCGCGGGGTCATCGATGATCGCGGCGAGGTTCGCCAGCTCGGCGGGTCCCATGGAGACGGGCTGCGTGATCAGCCAGCGCCGCAGCCCGGGAGCGGTGACGACCTTCACCCGTTCCGGCGTGGACTTGACGGTGAGCGACTTCGGGTTCACGAGCGCGATCACGGGCTGGGCGGCCGCGAGGCGCGGCATCCGTTCTCGCAGCAGTTTGGTGACCCGGTCGGCCTCGTGCTCGGCGTTGCGGATGTGGGGAACCCGGTGGCCGGAGACCATCAGGGTGCGGCCGGCGACCCAGACGCCCTTGCCGGAGTGGTTCTTGGTGTTGAGGGTGAAGAGGCCGCCGGGGCCGATGACGAGGTGGTCGATGTCGGCGCCCTTCTTGCCGATCGGCAGGGCGTGGAAGGCCGTCCAGTCGGGCGGAAGCGTGGCGAGGATGCCGCCGACCTCGAGTTCGCCCTTCGCGCCGAGGTACCAGCTGACGCTGTCGTCGCCGAGCGGGGAGTAGCCGAAGAGCCGGCTGAAGCCGTTGCGGGCCGGCGTGGTGCTCTGCTGCCGCAGCAGTTCCTCGATCACCGATCGGGCCGCGCGCTGCTCACCCATGGTCGGGGTCTGTGACGTCATGGCTCAGGCGGCGACGACCCGGTCGCGGCCGCCGTTCTTGGCGGCATACAAGGCCGCGTCGGCGCGAGCGAGCCACTGCGCCACGCTCTCCGAGGTCTGTCGGGCGGCCAGACCGACGCTCGCCGTGCAGGCCAGTCCCTCGGCCAGGTCGCCCCAGGCGAACCCGCGCACCGAGGCGATGAGGCGTTCGCAGACTTTTTCGGCCTGCGCGGGGCTGGTGTCGGCCAGGACGAGCAGGAACTCCTCGCCGCCCACGCGCACGGCCAGGTCGCTTTCGCGGGTGACGCCCCGCAGCAGGGTGGCCATCTCGGCCAGGACCTGGTCGCCGATGCCGTGCCCGTGGACGTCGTTGACCCGTTTGAAGTGGTCCATATCGATCATGGCCGCGCACAAGGGCTGGGCCAGATCCTGCGCACGATCCATCAGGTTGGGCAGCTCGCGGTCCAGCGCCCGCCGGTTCGGCAGCCTGGTGAGCGGGTCGGTGTTGGCCTGCTGTTCCAATTCCTCAGCACGGATGCGCAGCATCTCCGCCTCGAGCTGCGAACGCTCCGCCTCATGGTTGGCCTGCTCGATCCCCATGGTATTGATCAGCATCTGGGACTGGATCTCGGCCGTCTGCGTCGTCATGTTCAACGTCAGGGCGTGCAGCTTCTCGTGGTGCGCCAGGGCTCGCTCGAAGCGCCCGCTTTCCTTGTGCATCTCGAACAGAGATTCGTGCAGCCGGATCAGAAGGGGCGGGTCGTTGTCGAGAGAGGGGTCGGCGAGCTGGGCTTCCATCATCGCGGTGGCGTCGTCGAGGTGGCCCTCGGCCCGCACCACCTCGGCCAGCTGTGCGTCGTTGTTCACCTCGAGATTGTGAAAACCGTTGACGTTCGCCAGCGCCTTGGACCGGCCGGCCTGCTCACGGGCCTCGTCGTGCTCGTCGAGCTCGATCAGGATGCTGACGAGGTTGGTGAGGGCGATGGTCTCGAAGAAGGTGTGCCCCTGGGCGTGGGCGACCGCAACCGCCTCCCGCACCAGGGACAGACCCCAGTGCAGCGTCGGAGACGGGTTCAAGCCCTGGACGCGCTGAACCCGAGCGGCCTCCAGGCAACTGTCGGACAGGTTGTTCAGGGCGACGAAGTTGACTTCGGGGTCGTCGAGGGTGCGGGACAGGGCCAGTGCCTGACGGCCAAGCTCGACTCCGCGCGCGAGGTCGCCCATGGAGCCGTGCACGGTGGAGGACCGGCTGAGCGCCCAGAACTCGGCGGTCGTGTTGCCGCAGTCCCGGGCGGCTTCGATCGCGGCCAGGACGTGTTGAAGTGCCTGCTCCTTCAAGCCCGTGTCGGTGAAGGCCAGCGCCAGGGTACAGTGCACCTTCGACTGCCGGAGCAGGTCGCCGCTGCTGGTCAGGGCTTCCAGCGCCAGGAGGCCCTGTTGCACGGCTTCCTTGAAATCCCCCAGCCGCAGCCGGTGCAGCGCCAGCAGTTCGCGCACTTGCGCCTGCTGCACCGCGCTCGCATCCGGTCGCGCCAGGATTTCCTCGGCCTGGGCGGCGCCCTCACGGTGGCGCCCCTCGGCGCTCGACCGTTCGCAGGCACGGAGGAGGTCCTCGACCGTCGGGAGAACGACTGTCGCGAGGGCGGAGGGGGTCCGGAGCGGTTTCGCGAATGGTTTCGCGAGCGGTGTCGGGAGCGGTGTCGGGAGCGGTGTCGCGAGCGGTGTCGGGAGCGGTGTCGGGAGCGGTGTCGCGAGTGCCGGATCGGCCGGCAGGGTCGACACCGAGTTCAGGACCGGCGCCGACGTGGACACCATGTCACCCACCACCTCTTTCGAGTTCACGTTCAGTCCCCCAGCGGCCTTCTCTTACACCGAACCTAGCAGCGGTCTCCGACACCGGCCGGAATATTTGCGACCCCCCAAAGGGGCCGTCACTCGCCGCCGGTCACCGTGTCTCCGGGGCACACCCGCTGTTCGAGCGCGTCGAGCACGACGACCTGTCCGCGCACGAGCCTGGCGCGGGCATCCGTTGCCGTGAACCAGCGGGCGTCATCTATTTCAGGGAAGTCTCGCACCCGCCCCGAGCCGCGGGGCCACTCGAGCGGGAACGTGTTGCTGATGATGCGGTCGACCCGAAAAGCGGCGTCGGCTTCGGCCGTGAAGACCGTGATCACCTTGCCGGACGGCTGTCTGAACTCCCCCAGTTCGGCGTAGTCGACCTCCGGAGCGGGCACGCCGACCTCCTCCTCGAACTCGCGCTTCGCCACGGCGAAGGGGTCTTCCCCGGCGGCGTATTCGCCCTTGGGGATCGACCACGCCCGCTCGTCCTTGTGCGCCCAGAACGGCCCGCCCATGTGCGCGATCCAGACCTGCAGGGCCCCGGCTTCCGTGACGCGGTAGAGCAGTATCCCGGCACTGAGTACGGTCATCGGCATCCTTCCCCCTGATTCTGCGTGCTTCTGCGGGCGCTCCGGGCGGGCGCGGGCCCGTCGAACCATGATCCGCTCGCGGCGCAAGTTGGGGAAGCCGGCGGGGGATAGAACCTGCGCCGGCGGAGGGAAGGTTCGCCGCGGCATCCGTGGAGGACTACCGTAACGGGCATGGCCACCTCACCCCCGCCCCTCACCTTTGCCTCGAATGTGCGTGCCGACGCCGTCGTCGAGCCCGGCGGTCTGGGCCACACCCGGGTGCTCAACTCCCCCGGTGTTCGCGTGGTCGTGCTGACATTCGAGTCGGGTCACGTGCTGAAGCAGCACACGGCGCCCACGATCCTGCTGATGCAGGCCCTCGACGGATGCCTTCGGGTCACCGCCGGCGGAAAGGTCACCCGGCTCGTGCCCGGCGCACTGCTGCGCCTCGACGCCGGGCTGCCGCACGAGGTCGAGGCGCTCGAGGAGTCCCGGCTGATGCTCAACATGTTCGGCTGACTCGGGGCATCCGTCGCCGCACGCGCCGCGCGACGCTCGCGCCGCCCGCCGCCTCGCCCTTGCCCCGCCTCACCACCTGCCCCGCCTCACCGCCTGCCCCGCCTCGCCGCCTGCCCCGCCTCACCGCC
>NZ_SOGW01000019.1:0-5408 GCF_004403075.1 Cryobacterium sp. TMT2-10
CACGACGACCGCCACAGCAACGCCCCGCCCGCTGCGGCCAAATCGGCCCGGATCTCGTCGCATCAACTTCGAATAGGCGTTACTGACACACGCTCCTAGTCCTCGGGCGCGGCCTCGCCCGGTTCGGCCTGTTCGCCCGGCTCGAGCGTGCGAACGACGCGGGCCGGGTTGCCGACGGCGATTACTCCCGGCGGCACGTCGCGGGTGACGACGGAGCCGGCGCCGATCACGCTGCCGGCACCGATGGTGACGCCGGGGCACACCACGACGTTGCCGCCGAGCCACACGTCGTCGCCGATATGGATCGGCAGCACCCGCTCGTAGCCGGCCCGTCGCTCGTCGATGTCGAGCGCGTGGATCGGGGTATACAGGCGGGCGCTGGGCCCGATCAGGACGTTCCGCCCGATCGTGATCTCCCCGCCGCCGAGGGTCAGGAAGTCGGCGTTGATGAAGGTGTCGGCGCCCACGTGCAGCCGCGAGCCGTAGTCCAGGTACAGCGGCGGCCGGAAGTCCAGTACGTCCCCGGCCGTGCCGAGCATGTCGACGAACAGCGCCTGGGCTGCATCCCGATCCTCATCGAAGAGAGCGGTGATCCGCCGACAGGTGCGCTGCGTGGCGATGGTCATCTCGGCGAGTTCGGGGCCGGCACGATACCGGTACCAGTCCCCCGCCACCATCTTGTCGTACTCCGAGCGCTCGGGATCCGGCGTGGGACGATTTGTTTGATCCATAAACATAATCCTAATCCTCAGACAGCTCCGACCCCGGCCCACTGCGCTCCGGAGCCCGTCACGTGGTGATCGATGAGCTGTCGCGGCCAATGCGTCGCTTCCGGTGGCGCATCGCCGGGATTTCCCCTAATATGTTTCTAGCTCCAACAAATCATCGACGTCGCTGACAGACAAGGATCACCATGGCACTCACGCCCACCCCCGCAGACAAGTTCTCCTTTGGCCTGTGGACCATCGGCTACAACGGCGCAGACCCGTTCGGTGGGCCGACCCGTCCGCCGCTGGACATCGTCGACGCCGTCGAGAACCTGGCCCGGATCGGCGCTTACGGCCTGACCTTCCACGACGACGACCTGTTCGCCTTCGGCTCCACGGATGCCGCCCGCCAGTCCCAGATCGACCGCGTCAAGCAGGCCTGCGCCGACACCGGCCTGATCATTCCGATGATCACCACCAACCTGTTCAGCGCACCGGTCTTCAAGGACGGCGGCTTCACCTCGAACGACCGCAGCGTGCGCCGCTTCGCGCTCCGCAAGGTGCTGCGCAACCTCGACCTCGCCGCCGAGCTCGGCGCGAAGACGTTCGTGATGTGGGGCGGCCGCGAGGGCGCCGAGTACGACTCGGCCAAGGACATCCGTTCGGCTCTCGAGCGGTACCGCGAGGCCGTCAACCTGCTCGGCGACTACGTCACCGACAAGGGCTACGACATCCGTTTCGCGATCGAACCTAAGCCGAACGAACCCCGCGGCGATATCCTGCTGCCGACGGTCGGGCACGCCATGGCGTTCATCACCACGCTCGAGCGCCCCGAACTGGTCGGCGTGAACCCCGAGGTCGGCCACGAGCAGATGGCCGGGCTCAACTTCGCCGCCGGCATCGCCCAGGCGCTCTACCAGGGCAAGCTGTTCCACATCGACCTCAACGGCCAGCGCGGTATCAAGTACGACCAGGACCTGGTCTTCGGCCACGGCGATCTGCACAATGCGTTCGCTCTCGTCGACCTGCTCGAGAACGGCGGCCCGAACGGCGGCCCCGCCTACGACGGGCCGCGCCACTTCGATTACAAGCCCAGCCGCACCGAGGACATCACCGGCGTGTGGGACTCGGCGTCCGCGAACATCCAGACCTACCTGCTGCTCAAGGAACGCGCCCGGGCGTTCCGCGCCGACCCCGAGGTGCAGCAGATGCTCGCCGCGTCGCTGGTGCCGGAACTGGCCCTGCCGACCCTCGCCGCCGGCGAAAGCTACGACAACCTGATCGCAGACCGCGCCTCCTACGAGGACTTCGACACGGACGCGTACTTCGGCGGCAAGGGCTTCGGCTTCGTGCGGCTGCAGCAGCTGGCCCTCGAACACCTGCTCGGCGCGCGCTAGCCAGCCCCGGCCCCCTGTGGCCAAGTCAGGAGATCCAACGGATGCCGCCGGGCGAGTCCCGGGATCCCGCACCGGGTCCGCGGCGCCCTGGCCCGCGGCATCCGTTTCTCCTGAGTTGGCCCCGCGGCCGCCGCAGCACCGTCTCTCCCGTTTTGCCACCCCACCCCGCGCATAACTCCTGGAATTCGACGGCGCAGGCTCGCCCGCACCCGGAATTCCGCGGCGCAGGCTCGCCCGCACCCGGAATTCCGCGGCCTCCGGTTTCCCCGGACAGGAATTGCAGGAGTTATGCACCTGACCCACCACCAACCGAGAGGAGAATATAGCCATGACACTGGTTGCCGGAGTCGATTCCTCGACCCAAAGCTGCAAGGTCGTCATCCGGGATGCCGTAACCGGTGCCCTCGTGCGCAGCGGGCGCGCGGCGCATCCGGACGGCACCGAGGTCGACCCGCAGGTCTGGTGGGACGCCTTGAACTCCGCGCTTCTCGATGCCGGCGGGCTCGAGAACGTGGCCGCGATCTCCATTGCGGCGCAGCAGCACGGCATGGTCGTGCTCGACCGGGCCGGCCAGGTCATCCGCCCGGCCCTGCTCTGGAACGACACCCGCAGCGCCCCTGCCGCCACCGCCCTGATTGCCGAGGTGGGCGCCGGGGAGTACGCGCGCCGCACCGGCGTCGTACCGGTCGCCTCGTTCACGGCCACCAAACTGCGCTGGCTGCGGGATGCCGAACCCGCCAATGCGGCCCGGGTCGCCGCAGTCGCCCTGCCGCACGACTGGCTCACCTGGCGGCTGCTCGGCTACGGCCCGACCGCCACGAGCCCCCTCGGCCCGAACCTCACCGCCCTGACCACCGACCGCTCCGACGCGAGCGGCACCGGCTATTGGTCGCCCCTGACCGGCGAATACGACCTCGACCTGTTCGAACGAGCCCTCGGGCACGCCGCGATCCTGCCGCGGGTGCTCGGACCCGGTGACTCCGCCGGCACGACCGTGAGCCTCACCGTCGCGCCCGTCGCGCCCGTCGCGCCCGTCGCGCCCGTCGCCAACGCCGGTGGCGCAGCCTCTGCGGCAGCGGCAGCGGCAGCGGCAGCGGCAGCGGCAGCGGCAGCGGCAAACGTCGCTGGCCCGAACCAATTCGACGGAGATTTTGACGAATCTGGGTGCGAAACCACCGAAAACGCACCTTTTGCAGCAAAATCTCCGTCGAATTCGATCCCAGCGGGCATCGCGGTTGGCGCCGGCGCCGGAGACAATGCCGGGGCCGCGCTCGGCCTCGGAGCGGCCGACGGCGACGTGATCGTGTCGATCGGGACCAGCGGCACCGTCTTCGCGGTCACCGACCACCCGGTCGCGGATTCCACCGGCACGGTCGCCGGCTTCGCCGACGCCGGCGGGCTCTTCCTCCCCCTGGTCGCGACTCTCAATGCGGCCCGGGTGCTCGACGCCGTGTGCGGGCTGCTCGGCGTGGACCACGACGAGCTCGGCCGGCTCGCGCTCGAGGCCCGACCCGGCGCACACGGGCTCGTGCTCCAGCCATACTTCGAGGGCGAGCGCACACCGAATCTGCCCGACGCAACCGCCTCCCTGTTCGGCCTCACCCTCGCCTCGGCCACCCGGCCCGGACTCGCCCGCGCCGCCATCGAGGGACTGCTCTGCGGCCTCGCCGACGGCCTCGACGCGGTGCGTGCCCAGGGGGTTGAGGTCCGCCGCATCCTCCTGATCGGGGGCGCGGCCCAGAACCCGGCCGTGCGCACGATCGCCGCGGAAGTGTTCGACGCCCGGGTCGTCGTGCCCACCCCCGGCGAATATGTCGCGGACGGCGCCGCCGCGCAGGCTGCCTGGACGCTCACGGGTCATCGGCCGGTTTGGCCGGTCTCCCTCGCCGCCGAGCCGGAATCGGACTTCCGCCCCGTCATCCGTGCCCAGTATGTCGCCCACCGGACACAGCCCTGACTCGGCTCACAGGCGCCTCACAGCCGGTGGCCACCCCCACGCGTTTCTGACCCTCTAACCTTGGAACGACAAGCCAAACGACGAGTCAGTCGCGACGAAACGGTGCACAGAGTCCATGAATAGCAATGCCTACGGCAAGCCAGTCCCCCCGAAAAAAGACCGCCGGGACGCGGCGCGCGAGAGCGCCCGCCTGATGCGCGAGGAACAGCAGAAGCGCGATAAGCGCAAGCGCTGGCTGCTGCGCGGCGGCATCGGCGCCGGCATCATCGCCGCCGCCGTGATCGTCACCCTCGTGATCGTGAACAGCACCGGCCCGGGCTCGGCCGCGGTCCGCCCGGCGAACATGGCGAGCGACGGCATCCTGCTCACCGGCGACGGCACCTCGATCACCGCGGTTACGACCGACGCGCTCGCCGCCGACGCGAAGCCCATCGCGACGGACCAGTCGAAGATGACCGACACCGCCAACATCGCGATCTACGCGGACTACCTGTGCCCGTTCTGCGGCCAGTTCGAGGCGACGAACGGCGAGCAGATCGCCACCTGGGTGTCCGCCGGCAACGCGACCCTCGAATTCCACCCGATCTCGATCCTCGACCAGGGCTCGGCCGGCAGCAAGTACCCGACCCGGGCGGCCAACGCCGCGGCCTGCGTCGCGAACTTCCAGCCGGACTCCTTCCTCGCCGTGAACACGGCACTGTTCAAGAACCAGCCGGCCGAGCAGACCACCGGCCTGACCGACAAGCAAATCGTCAGCCTGGTCACGGATGCCGGGGTCACCGACAAGGATGTGGCCGGCTGCATCACCGACCAGACCTTCACCGACTGGGTCGCCGCGTCGACCGATCGCGCTCTCAAGGGACCGCTGCCCAACGCCGACATCAAGCAGATCAAGGGCACGCCCACCGTGCTCGTCAACGGTGTCGCCTACACGGGTGCCCTCGACGACCCGGCCGCTTTCGAGAGCTTCGTGACCGCCCAGGCCACCGCCGCACCGGCCAAGTAGCAGCCGAGCGGCAGCAGCACTCGAGTTCGCCACTTCCGGTCGAGATCGTCAGGCACACCTGGCGTGATCGACCGGAAGTGGCGAACTCGGCGAACGAGACGAAGCGGAAGGACCGGCATGCACGAGACCGATCCTGAGACCGACCCCGCGACCTCGCGACCGGTGCCCGAAGGGTCGGCGAACGGAAAGGCCGTCGACGACCGCCCGGTGCCCAGCCAAACCGTGCACGGCCGGACCGAGCACGGCCAGACGGCGCCCGCAGAGCCGGCGCCCGCAGAGCCGGCGCCCGCAGACCCGGCGCCCGCAGACCCGGCGCCCGCAGAGCCGGCGCCCGCAGAGCC
>NZ_SOGW01000044.1:0-5647 GCF_004403075.1 Cryobacterium sp. TMT2-10
AAGATGGTAACTCCCTCCGGCTGATGGTCGAGTTGGGTTTAGTGGTTGTTTGAGTTTGCTTTGGCGAACTGGAGATGAGCTGCTGGCCTCGATTTGACACGTTCTTGCCGGGTGGGTAAGTTATACGAGTTGCCCCGAAGCGACAGCCCATTATTGGGCCTGAAGTCGGGTGCGTCCGATCCTTGAGAACTCAACAGCGTGCACAATGTCAAATGCCAAAAACCTCGTGATTTGGATCCGTTTCTAGCGGTGAAGGATCGGGAGATTCCTTTGGAAAACATTTAAACAACAAAGCAAGTCAGTAATGATTTGTTCTGTCAGTTTCAAACTTGTGTCTGGTCCGCCTATTCCGGTGGTCAGTCACACTAGATGTGCCGTTGCCTTCGGGTTTCGTGCAGTCAAACATTTACGGAGAGTTTGATCCTGGCTCAGGACGAACGCTGGCGGCGTGCTTAACACATGCAAGTCGAACGGTGATGAGGAGCTTGCTTCTCTGATCAGTGGCGAACGGGTGAGTAACACGTGAGCAATCTGCCCTTGACTCTGGGATAAGCGTTGGAAACGACGTCTAATACCGGATACGACCCTTGGAGGCATCTCTGGGGGTGGAAAGAATTTTGGTCAAGGATGAGCTCGCGGCCTATCAGCTAGTTGGTGAGGTAATGGCTCACCAAGGCGACGACGGGTAGCCGGCCTGAGAGGGTGACCGGCCACACTGGGACTGAGACACGGCCCAGACTCCTACGGGAGGCAGCAGTGGGGAATATTGCACAATGGGCGAAAGCCTGATGCAGCAACGCCGCGTGAGGGACGACGGCCTTCGGGTTGTAAACCTCTTTTAGTAGGGAAGAAGCGTTAAAGTGACGGTACCTGCAGAAAAAGCACCGGCTAACTACGTGCCAGCAGCCGCGGTAATACGTAGGGTGCAAGCGTTGTCCGGAATTATTGGGCGTAAAGAGCTCGTAGGCGGTTTGTCGCGTCTGCTGTGAAAACCCGAGGCTCAACCTCGGGCCTGCAGTGGGTACGGGCAGACTAGAGTGCGGTAGGGGAGATTGGAATTCCTGGTGTAGCGGTGGAATGCGCAGATATCAGGAGGAACACCAATGGCGAAGGCAGATCTCTGGGCCGTAACTGACGCTGAGGAGCGAAAGCATGGGGAGCGAACAGGATTAGATACCCTGGTAGTCCATGCCGTAAACGTTGGGAACTAGATGTGGGGACCATTCCACGGTCTCCGTGTCGCAGCTAACGCATTAAGTTCCCCGCCTGGGGAGTACGGCCGCAAGGCTAAAACTCAAAGGAATTGACGGGGGCCCGCACAAGCGGCGGAGCATGCGGATTAATTCGATGCAACGCGAAGAACCTTACCAAGGCTTGACATATAGAGGAAACGTCTGGAAACAGTCGCCCCGCAAGGTCTCTATACAGGTGGTGCATGGTTGTCGTCAGCTCGTGTCGTGAGATGTTGGGTTAAGTCCCGCAACGAGCGCAACCCTCGTCCTATGTTGCCAGCACGTAATGGTGGGAACTCATGGGATACTGCCGGGGTCAACTCGGAGGAAGGTGGGGATGACGTCAAATCATCATGCCCCTTATGTCTTGGGCTTCACGCATGCTACAATGGCCGGTACAAAGGGCTGCAATACCGCAAGGTGGAGCGAATCCCAAAAAGCCGGTCTCAGTTCGGATTGGGGTCTGCAACTCGACCCCATGAAGTCGGAGTCGCTAGTAATCGCAGATCAGCAACGCTGCGGTGAATACGTTCCCGGGCCTTGTACACACCGCCCGTCAAGTCATGAAAGTCGGTAACACCCGAAGCCAGTGGCCTAACCCGCAAGGGGAGGAGCTGTCGAAGGTGGGATCGGTGATTAGGACTAAGTCGTAACAAGGTAGCCGTACCGGAAGGTGCGGCTGGATCACCTCCTTTCTAAGGAGCACAGCAGTGCCGTCTGTATACAGCGGAACACCACTGCCAAGCCATTTCGGGAGCACACGTTTCCCGGTGGCGCTCATGGGTGGAACATTGACATTGATGCAGAAGCGAACAGTTTGAACTTGGTACGCTCCGGTGTTGTTTACAGCACGGGAGTTGGAAGGGTTTGGGTTGGGGTTGACTGTATATGCACGCTGTTGGGTCCTGAGGGACCGGAACGATCGGGTTACGGCCTGGTTGGACTTTTCCTCTGGACCTTTTCCTGTTCACATCATTCGTGGGCAGGTGAGGGTACCGCCCGTACTTTGAGAACTACACAGTGGACGCGAGCATCTTAAATTTGACGGACCTCGGTCCGACAGATTACAAAGATCAAAGCACTCGTAAGAGTGTTAGATCATTGGTCAATTTCTGTCGCGAATTTATTCGTGACACCAATCGATTCAAACTCATGTGATTTCAAATTTCTAAGAGCAAACGGTGAATGCCTTGGCATGTAGAGCCGAAGAAGGACGTAGTAATCTGCGATAAGCCTCGGGGAGTTGATAAACGAACTGTGATCCGAGGATTTCCGAATGGGGAAACCCCGCCAGGCCCGTAAGGTGACCTGGTGACTCCCGCCTGAATATATAGGGCGGGTAGAGGGAACGTGGGGAAGTGAAACATCTCAGTACCCACAGGAAGAGAAAACAATAGTGATTCCGTTAGTAGTGGCGAGCGAAACCGGATGAGGCTAAACCGATCATGTGTGATAGCCGGCAGGCGTTGCATGGTCGGGGTTGCGGGACTTTTCTGCTGCTTCTGCCGAACAGTGAGGGTTAGAACGTTGTATAGACGAACAGGATTGAAAGCCTGGTCATAGAGGGTGCGAACCCCGTAGTCGAAATGCAGCAATCGCCCGAAGAGTATCCCAAGTAGCACGGGGCCCGAGAAATCCCGTGTGAATCCGTCAGGACCACCTGATAAGCCTAAATACTCCTACATGACCGATAGTGAACAAGTACCGTGAGGGAAAGGTGAAAAGTACCCCGGGAGGGGAGTGAAATAGTACCTGAAACCGTTTGCTTACAAACCGTTGGAGCCAGTCTGATTCTGGTGACAGCGTGCCTTTTGAAGAATGAGCCTGCGAGTTAGTGATATGTGGCGAGCTTAACCCGAGAGGGGAATGCGTAGCGAAAGCGAGTCTGAATAGGGCGATTCAGTCGCATGTCCTAGACCCGAAGCGAAGTGATCTATCCATGGCCAGGTTGAAGCGACGGTAAGACGTCGTGGAGGACCGAACCCACTTCAGTTGAAAATGGAGGGGATGAGCTGTGGATAGGGGTGAAAGGCCAATCAAACTTCGTGATAGCTGGTTCTCTCCGAAATGCATTTAGGTGCAGCGTTGCGTGTTTCTTGCCGGAGGTAGAGCTACTGGATGGCCGATGGGGCCTAAAAGCTTACTGACGTCAGCCAAACTCCGAATGCCGGTAAGTGAGAGCGCAGCAGTGAGACGGTGGGGGATAAGCTTCATCGTCGAGAGGGAAACAACCCAGACCACCAACTAAGGTCCCAAAGCGCGTGCTAAGTGGGAAAGGATGTGGAGTTGCACAGACAACCAGGAGGTTGGCTTAGAAGCAGCCACCCTTGAAAGAGTGCGTAATAGCTCACTGGTCAAGTGATTCCGCGCCGACAATGTAACGGGGCTCAAGCACGCCACCGAAGTTGTGGCATTGATATTTTTGGTAAGCCGCACACTTGTTGTGTTGGTTCAGCCGTGTTGATGGGTAGGAGAGCGTCGTGTGGCCAGCGAAGCGGCGGTGTAAACCAGCCGTGGAGGCTACACGAGTGAGAATGCAGGCATGAGTAGCGAAAGACGGGTGAGAAACCCGTCCTCCGAAAGATCAAGGTTTCCAGGGCCAGGCTAATCCGCCCTGGGTAAGTCGGGACCTAAGGCGAGGCCGACAGGCGTAGTCGATGGACAACGGGTTTATATTCCCGTACTGGCGAAAAACCGCCCAAGCTAATCCAGTAATGCTAAGTATCTGAATCCCACTGACCAATGCCTTCGGGCGGCGGGGGTGGGCCTAGCGTACGACCCTATGCTGGTGCGGTTAGCGTATTAACAGGTGTGACGCAGGAAGGTAGCTGAGCCGGGCGATGGTTGTCCCGGTCTAAGGATGTAGGCCGAGAGATAGGCAAATCCGTCTCTCATATAAGGCTGAGACCCGATGGGTAGTCCTCACGGACGAAATCAGTGATCCTATGCTGCCAAGAAAAGCATCGACGCGAGGTTTTAGTCACCCGTACCCCAAACCGACTCAGGTGATCAGGTAGAGAATACTAAGGAGATCGAGAGAATCGTGGTTAAGGAACTCGGCAAAATGCCCCCGTAACTTCGGGAGAAGGGGGGCCTGAGGCGTGAAGGGATTTACTCCTGGAGCGTTCGAAGGCCGCAGAGACCAGTGGGAAGCGACTGTTTACTAAAAACACAGGTCCGTGCCAAGTCGCAAGACGATGTATACGGACTGACGCCTGCCCGGTGCTGGAAGGTTAAGAGGAACGGTTAGCCGCAAGGCGAAGCTGAGAATTTAAGCCCCAGTAAACGGCGGTGGTAACTATAACCATCCTAAGGTAGCGAAATTCCTTGTCGGGTAAGTTCCGACCTGCACGAATGGCGTAACGACTTCCCAGCTGTCTCAACCGCGAACTCGGCGAAATTGCATTACGAGTAAAGATGCTCGTTACGCGCAGCAGGACGGAAAGACCCCGTGACCTTTACTACAGCTTGGTATTGGTGTTCGGTGTGGCTTGTGTAGGATAGGTGGGAGACTTTGAAGCTTGGACGCTAGTTCAGGTGGAGTCAACGTTGAAATACCACTCTGGTCATATTGGATATCTAACTTCGAACCGTGATCCGGTTCAGGGACAGTGCCTGGTGGGTAGTTTAACTGGGGCGGTTGCCTCCTAAAAAGTAACGGAGGCGCCCAAAGGTTCCCTCAACCTGGTTGGCAATCAGGTGTCGAGTGTAAGTGCACAAGGGAGCTTGACTGTAAGACTGACAAGTCGAGCAGGGACGAAAGTCGGGACTAGTGATCCGGCAGTGGCTTGTGGAAGCGCTGTCGCTCAACGGATAAAAGGTACCTCGGGGATAACAGGCTGATCTTGCCCAAGAGTCCATATCGACGGCATGGTTTGGCACCTCGATGTCGGCTCGTCGCATCCTGGGGCTGGAGTAGGTCCCAAGGGTTGGGCTGTTCGCCCATTAAAGCGGTACGCGAGCTGGGTTTAGAACGTCGTGAGACAGTTCGGTCCCTATCCGCTGCGCGCGCAGGAAATTTGAGAAGATCTATCCCTAGTACGAGAGGACCGGGATGGACGAACCTCTGGTGTGTCAGTTGTTCCGCCAGGAGCACCGCTGATTAGCTACGTTCGGAACGGATAACCGCTGAAAGCATCTAAGCGGGAAGCCGGCTTCGAGATGAGATTTCCATCCCTTCGGGGGAGAGGCTCGCAGCTAGACTACTGCGTTGATAGGCCGGATGTGGAAGAGGGGACTAAAGACCCTTGGAGCTGACCGGTACTAATAAGCCAATAATTTGATAACACTACAGTTTGAATAAGCTGCTCTGCGTCCACTATGTGGTTCTCGATGTACGGTCGAGAACAACGCCCTCACCGGCTCATAAACGGGTGAGGGCTCTATAACTGAAAAATATAGAATCGATTCATCGA
>NZ_SOGW01000059.1:0-5677 GCF_004403075.1 Cryobacterium sp. TMT2-10
CCCGCTCCTCTCGCTCGACCGGCACGGTCACCAGCCGGTGGCCGTCGAGCGCGAACCGGGCCGGGGGCGCGAGCCGGCGCAGGCCGTCGCGGCGCTCCAGGTGCAGCACCAGCCCGATCGCGCTCACGGCCTGGCGGGCCACCGCTTCGGGGCTCATCCCGGCGAGCGCGCCGAGCGCCTCCAGCCGGGCCGGGATGTCCCGCACCGAATTCGCGTGCAGGGTTCCCGCGCCGCCGTCGTGGCCGGTGTTCAGGGCCGCCAGCAGTTCCCGGATTTCGCCGCCGCGGCATTCGCCGAGCACGAGCCGGTCGGGGCGCATCCGTAACGCCTCACGCAGGAGGCTGTCCAACCCGATCCGCCCGGCCCCCTCGAGGTTCGCCTGGCGCGACTCGAGCGCGACGACGTGCGGGTGGTCGATGCGCAGTTCGGCGACGTCCTCGATCACGACGATGCGTTCGCCCGGCGGCGCCTCCCCCAGCAGGGCCGCGAGCAGGGTGGTCTTGCCGCTGCCGGCCGCGCCCGTGATCAACAGATTCTCCCGGTGGTGCACCGCGGCCCGGAGCCGCTGGACGAGACTAACGGCCTCCTCACCCGGCCCGAACAGGCCGGCCTCCGCGAGCGCGGCGAGACTCGGTCGCGCGGCCCGGGGCAGCCGGATCGAGAGCAGGGTGCCGGTGCTCGACGCCGGCGGCAGAACCGCATGAACCCGGATGCCGTCGGAGAGCCTGACGTCGACGCAGGGGCTGGCCTCGTCGATGTGGCGCCCGCCGAGGGCGATCAGACGCACCGCCAGCTCGCGCACCTGCGTCTCGGGGCAGGCCCAGCCCGGCTCGCGCACGAGGCCGTGACCGGCGTCGACCCACAGCCCGGCTTCGCCGTTGACGAACAGGTCGGTGACCTGCCGGGCGGCGGCGAACCGGGCGAGCGGGCCGAGCCCGGAGACATCGAGGGCGGGCTGGTCTGGGGCGGGCGCGTCTGGGGACGGCGTGTCGCGCGCCGCGCCCTCGAGTGTCGGCCCGGCAGGAGCCGCGCCCTGAGCGGCGTAGGACGGCACGGCGATGAACGGAGACGGCATGCGTCGACGGTAGGCCCGGCGGCGGCGCTGTGCGGTCAGGCCCGTGCACCTGAGAGAAACGAGGCGACCCGCGCCCTGGGGAGGAGCCCCGGTCGGAATCCACCGGGTGAAAACCGCCGGTTAAAAAAAGGGGGGCGGCACCTATTGGGGGGAACAGGTGCCGCCTCGGCAGTGCGTTGATTGGGGGGAACCAAACACACCGCAGGTCTAAACTTTCGTTCGGACGTGTCCCAATGTACAAGGGGAATTACAGATGCGCAAGTCCTTTGTGTCCTCATAAATGAGGACACGGATCCATGCGGCCTGATGGGCCCACAATTAGGGGTGTTACCGCAGCGAAATTTGCCCTCAATGTCATCGAAATCATGACGCCGGGCCGTGGTGTAGCTTGAAGAGGACGCCAGTGCTGGCGCCAGGGGAAAATTGAGGGGTTCAATGAAGAACATCGATACGGACTTACAACCCGAGGCGAATGCGGCTCCCGCAGCCGTCGTCAGCGGTCCCGCTTCATTCGCAGATCCAGCAGCGCTCGGTCTGGGCGCATTCGCCCTGACAACGTTCGTACTCAGCACCGTGAACGCCGGTCTTCTTCCGGCAACGGTTGAACCGATCGTGTTCAGCCTGGCTCTCTTCTACGGCGGCATCGCACAGTTCGCGGCCGGAATGTGGGAATTCGCCAAGGGCAACACCTTCGGCGCGACAGCCTTCACCTCGTTCGGCGCCTTCTGGATGTCGTTCTGGTACCTGGCTACAGCGACCGATTTGTCCGCCGCCGGCGCGGACGCCGGCAAGGGAGTGGGCGTCTGGCTGTTCGCCTGGGCGATCTTCTCCTTATATATGACCATCGCGGCACGCAAGACCAGCATGGCCGTCTTCCTGGTTTTCGTTGTTCTGACCGTCACCTTCTTCTGCCTCTCCATCGGCGCGTATTCCGGCGTCGTCGCTTTCACCCGGGTCGGGGGCTGGCTGGGACTGATCACGGCGCTGCTCGCCTGGTACGCCTCGTTCGCGGTCGTGGCAAATTCCACGTTCAAGCGAAACATGCTGCCCGTAGGACCGGCAGCGTAAGACCACACCCGGCTGCCGCAGGCGCCGAGTTACCCCACGCCACGGCGGGGACAGTTCGGCGCCGGGAATGGCCGCAACGCCCCGATTCGCGGGGCACCGCACGAGCCGGTCCTGGCCTCCACCGGGCCGGCCGTCGAACCGAAACCACGCATCGCAAAGGAGCGACATCCGCATGAGTGTAAAGATCGACAACCTTCTCCACGAAACCCGTAGATTCCCGCCGACGCCGGAATTCGCGGCCCAGGCCATCGCAACTCCCGCGCTGTATCAGGACGCCGCGGACGACCGTTTGAAGTTCTGGGCTGACCAGGCCCGCGAACTCCTGGACTGGAAGAAGCCGTTCACGAAGACGCTCGACTGGACGAACCCGCCCTTCGCCAAGTGGTTCGAAGACGGCGAATTGAACGTGGCCTGGAACTGCCTCGACCGGCACGTGCTGGCCGGCAACGGCGACCGGGTGGCCCTGCACTTCGAAGGCGAGCCGGGCGACTCCCGGGACATCACGTACGCCGAGCTCACCGCCGAGGTGAAGCGGGCTGCGAATGTGCTGACGAAACTCGGCGTGAACGCCGGCGACCGGGTAGCCATCTACCTGCCGATGATCCCCGAAGCCGTGATCGCGATGCTGGCCGTGGCCCGCATCGGTGCCGTGCACTCCGTGATCTTCGGCGGATTCAGCGCCGAGAGCCTCCGCTCGCGCATCGACGACGCCAATGCGGTGCTCGTGATCACCGCCGACGGCGGCTACCGCAAGGGCAAGGCCTCCGCGCTCAAGCCGGCCGTCGACGCGGCCCTGGAGAGCGGCGAGACCACCGTGCGCAACGTGCTCGTCGTCAAGCGCACCGAAGGCTTCGTGGAGTGGTTCGACCGCGACCTCTGGTGGCACGACGAGCTCGCCTCGGTCGACGCGGAGCACGAGGCCGAGGGCTTCCCCGCCGAGAACCCGCTGTTCATCCTCTACACGTCGGGCACCACCGGAAAGCCCAAGGGCATCCTGCACACCACCGGCGGCTACCTGACCCAGACGGCCTTCACCCACAAGAACGTGTTCGACCTGCACCCCGAGACGGATGTCTACTGGTGCACCGCCGACGTCGGCTGGATCACCGGCCACAGCTACGTGGTCTACGGCCCGCTCGCCAACGGGGCCACCCAGGTGCTCTTCGAGGGCACTCCGGACACCCCGCACCCGGGCCGCTGGTGGGAGATCATCGAGAAGTACAAGGTGAGCATCCTCTACACGGCGCCCACCGCCATCCGTACGTTCATGAAGCTGGGCCGTCAGATTCCGCAGGGCTTCGACCTGACGAGCCTGCGCCTGCTGGGGTCGGTGGGCGAGCCCATCAACCCGGAGGCCTGGATGTGGTACCGGGAGGTCATCGGCGGCAACGTCGCTCCGATCGTGGACACCTGGTGGCAGACCGAGACCGGGGCGATCATGATCTCCGCCCTGCCCGGCGTGACGACCACGAAGCCGGGTTCGGCGCAGTGCCCGATCCCCGGTGTGGTGATCGACGTGCTCGATGACGAGGGCAACCACGTCGGCCGCGACAACGGTGGCCTGCTCGTGGTCACCGAACCGTGGCCGTCGATGCTGCGCGGCATCTGGGGCGACCCGGAGCGGTTCAAGGAGACCTACTGGGAGAAGTTCGGTTCGGAGAACCCGCGTTACTTCGCGGGCGACGGCGCCCGCCTCGACCGCGACGGTGAGATCTGGCTGCTCGGCCGGGTCGACGACGTGATGAACGTGTCGGGGCACCGCCTGTCGACGGCCGAGATCGAGTCGTCGCTGGTGGCGCACCCGATGACGGCCGAAGCGGCCGTGGTCGGAGCGCACGATGACACGACCGGCCAGGCCGTGGTGGCCTTCGTCATCATCAAGTACAGCCACCTGGAGGAGTCCTCGCACGCGGACCTTCAGGCCGTGCTGCGGGCGCACGTGGCCCAGCAGATCGGTGCGATCGCGCGCCCCCGCCAGATCTTCATCGTGAACGAGCTGCCGAAGACGCGCTCGGGCAAGATCATCCGGCGTCTGCTGCAGGATGTCGCGGAGGGCCGCGAGGTCGGCGACACGACCACGCTGGCCGACACCTCCGTGATGACGGCCATCATGTCCACCCTGAAGTAGGGCCGGGTCTCCCCCGCCTCCGCTTCCGCTTCCGCTTCCGCTTCCGCTTCACTGCTCCGCTCCTAACCAATTCGACGGAGATTTTCGCGAAAACCAGCCCACAGCATCCGTTTGGGCCTGTTTAAGTGAGAATCTCCGTCGAATTCGTTCGCGGAGGAAACACTCAACCGCCGCGCCTAGCGTGGTGGGCGATGACTGACCCTCGCCCAGCCCCGCCCGGCCGCCTGCTCGCCCTCGACGCTCTCCGCGGGGTCGCGGCGCTGATCGTGCTGGTGCACCACGTGTCGATGACCGTGCCGGCGATCTCCGCGGCCTACGAGTCCAGCGACGGCGTTGCCCTCTGGTCGGTGGGCTGGTGGACGACGCTGTCCCCGCTCAAGATCCTGTTCGCGGGGCCCGAGTTCGTGCTCGTCTTCTTCGTGCTGAGCGGATTCGTGCTCGTGCTGTCGCCCCTGGCGGCCACGGCCTACAACTGGCGCTCCTACTTTCCGCGCCGGATCATCCGGCTCGCGGTTCCGGTCGTGGTGTCCGTCGCCCTGGCCGCCGCCTGGATCGCCCTCGTCCCCCGCACCGGTGGCGATGCCGGCGGGGCCTGGCTGGCCCGGCAGGACGATCCGAACGTCGGCCTCGCCAATCTGCTGAGCGAGGCCAGCGTCATCGGCTCGACCAACCGGCCCGATGTCAACCCGCCCCTGTGGTCGCTGGCCTGGGAGATGTGGTTTTCGCTGCTGCTCCCGGCCGGGGTGCTGCTGGCCGCGGCCACCCGGCGGTGGACCCCGATCTGGGCAGCGGTCCTGATCGCGGTCTCGGGGTTCGGCTACGTCGAGCACATCGAGCCGCTGATGTACCTCCCGGCGTTCGCGCTCGGCACGCTGCTCGCGGCGAACGTCGACGCTCTACGCGCCCGCGGCGCCGCACTGACCGCGCATCGCTGGGGCACCGTCGCCTGGGTCGGCCTGACCGCGCTCGGGCCGCTCCTGCTGATCGCGCACTGGCTCGTGCGGCCGCTGGTTTCCGGTCCGTGGGGAGACCTGACCCTCGCCCTGCGCGTACCGGGTGCCGTGCTGATCGTCGCCGTCGTCGCCCTGTGGCCGCCGCTGCAGAGGCCGCTGACCGTTCGCCCCCTGGTCTGGCTGGGGTCAATCAGCTTCAGCCTGTACCTCGTGCACTTCCCGATCGTGGTCGCCTTCGGGAACATCTTCGGCCCGTCCCGGTGGTGGCTGGCCGCCCTGGTCTCGGTGCCGCTCAGCCTTCTGCTGGCCCAGCTGATGTACCGGTGGGTCGAGCTCCCGTCGCAGCGGTTCGCTTCCTGGGCCGGGCGGGCGGCGGCGCATCCGTCACGCCCGGCGCGCCTGACCCGCGCCGCCCGCGTGACCCGCGCAGCCCGCGTGACCCGCGTGACCCGC
>NZ_SOGW01000092.1:0-5723 GCF_004403075.1 Cryobacterium sp. TMT2-10
CCGCAGACCCAACGAAGTCCACTATGGTTATCAACAGCCAGCCCTGGCAGCGTAGAAGAAAACACTAATTCCGCTGTCCGAAATCTCCGCGGCAGCTCATACGGCACACTAGAACCACACGAGAGTGGCCCTGTTTTCAGTTGGCAGAAGTGGCCCTGTTTTCGGTCGGCGTTAACAACTGGCATGACGTGCCCGATCGAGGAGTGCCGGCGGCGGTTGTAGCGGCCCTCGATCCAGTCCGCGGCGCCGCGGATAGCGCGGGCCCGCGTGGGCCAGATTCGGCGGTAGTAGAACTCGGCTTTCAACGTCGCGAAGATGCTTTCGGCCATGGCGTTATCCCAGCAAATCCCGGTGTATCCCATCGACCGGGTGATGCCGTTCTTGGCGGCGAAAAGGGTGGTCAGGGCCAGACAAGACCAGACCGACAGAAGACGGCCGAGAATTAACGCCGACCGACAATAGGGTCGCTTCTGCCATCAACATGCAACAAGCATGGTGCTGCTTCAGTCGGCGTCAACACTGGAGATCAGTTCGCGCTCTGTCTGCCCGACCAGAGATGACCTGCGACGCGCTTGAAAGCTCCAGACCTGAAGGGGACCGTCAGTAGCGCAGCCACCCTCCTGCGGGCAGACTCAGTGTGACGCTCGGTAACTAGAGAGAAAACCCAACCTGCTGTTGTCAGTGCAACGACGATAGCTATGAAGCCGGCCCAGGATCCGACGGATGGCTGCCAGGACCCAGTGACTCCTCCCGGGCTGACGGCAACGGCCATTAGGACCAGCAGCGGATAGTGAATCGCGTACAGGGAGTAGGAGGACGCCGCAAGGCCTGAGGATAGGCGAAGTAGCTGACGACCCGCCGCTTGGCGCGGCCAAAGGTCCGGCAACAACAATGCAACGAATGACGCAGCTAGGACGCCCACTATATAGCTTGTGAACGGAGCATTCACGGGGCTACCGCCCGCAACCTTGTCGGCGACCATCGCCCCAACCAAAGCTAGCAAGTTCAGAACGCGCAAGGCCGTAAGGACCATCGGTGGAACTTTGGACACGCGACTTCGGATACTTCCGCCGCGAAAGGCAACTGCTGCGCCAAGGAGCCAGACGGGAAACAGGCTGAGCACGCTCCAACCGAACGTAGCAATCACGCCAAGTCCGACGGCCGCCAAGAGAACCTTGACTCGCAGTCGTCGGGCGTAAAAGAAACCAGCGAGCAGGAGCGGGAAAATGACGTAGTACCCGGCTTCGTAGGTCAACGACCATAGGGCTTCGTTCGACCCGAATGTCCTGACATGCAAGGGCTGCATGAAAGAAATGTTCCCAAGTGCTGTTAACCAGCCAGAGTTTGTGAAAGCGTTACTCTCTTCGCCATAAAAAACGGTCGCGCCGAAACGGGCCCGTCCCATCCAGTCAAGAATGGCGGTCAGAAGTATGGCAGGAATGAGAACGATCCACAGACGAGTGAGCCGGCTAATCGCGTAAGACGTGACTGAAAATGTTCCTCTGGTCATGCTTCTTTGTACGCTTCCTCCAACAAAGTAACCGCTGAGCACAAAGAAGACAAGTACAGCTCCATGGCCCAGGCCGAAGAGTGCGAGAGCACCTTGGGTGAGCAGATCTCCAGACGCGTCTTCTCGACCAACGAAGAGAAAACCGCGCGCGTGACCTGCGACAACAAGGAACGCAGCAGCGGCGCGAACGGCATTTAGTGCGCTATTTTCTCCTCTCTCTGGCCGAAGTAATTTGTCCCCCATGTCAAACATCCTATTGGGCAATACGGATAGCCTAGGACGCCCACGAACGCGGACAAAGTACACCCTGGACGGCATTTTGGCGGATCAAAGTAGCCACTACCGCCGCACACGCTCAGTTGCTTGAGAAGCATGAAATCTGCAAGTTGAGCGGTTCCGTTCCTACGGCGGTGTGACTCCAAGCAGGTCTAGAACTTTCGTGGCATTCGCCTCCCAAGTGAATCGCTCCGCCGTTTGGCGTCCCGCTCTGCCAATCTGTCCACACAACATCGGATTGCCGAGCAACGCTTCCAAGGCGTCGGCCAACTCCATGTCATTCTGGGGGGCGACTAGTACGCCGTCTCGCCCGCTGGTCACGAAGTCCTCGGGCCCGTTTTCAAGACAGCCAATCACTGGGCGCATCCTCGCCATGGCCTCGAGGTAAACGATTCCGAACGCTTCCCCCCAACTCGCTAGGCAGAAGATGTCGCACTGGGATATTTCGCGCATGGTTTGCGCATAGGAAATTCGGCCGACGAACTCCACATTGCTGGAGAGCCCAAGCGATTCGCTCAAGGCCTCAAGAGACTCCCGCTGAGCGCCGTCCCCAACAATTCGGTACCCCCAGTCCAATTCCGGACGCCGGCTTGCGACGGATTTCAGGGCTCGCAGAGTAACGTCAATGCCCTTGATCTCAGTCAGGTTCGCGACACTGACAACTTGCCGCCGGGAGGAGGCGGGGCGCTGGGCGTCTGATACGTACGCCCGAATTGGCAAGTCTGTTCCGTTAGACACAACACAGATCTTGCCTCTTGGAAGTCCCAAGGAAAGCGCGTGTTTGAGCAGAGGACCACCTACTAACGCCACAACGTCCACTGAATCGCCGAGTTTTCGGAACAGCGATCTTGCCCCGGCGCGACGTCGACTCGACGCGAAGTAGGGATCGACGCCATGAAGGACGAGTACGACTTTGCCGCCGAAGTACCGCCTCCAGAAGGGCAAACTGACGCCAGCATATCGACCGTCATGAACGATACAGCCGGATACGTTGACGGACTCGCGAAGACGATGCAGGGTGATCGCGAAACCAACTCCAGCAAGAACGGTGTTCACCTTAAGAAATCCGGGCCATGAGGCAAACCGACTCGGGACACGTATCATGGGCACATGAACGATGTTGACGCGGCCTTTTGCTAGGCCGAGGTCATCTGGCGAAAGGAACGATTGGGCATTCTTGCCCGCCACCATCGGCACCAGGACCGTAACTTGCAGACCGAGGCTCAAGATCGCAGCAACTTGCTGCACCATAAAAATGCCAGAGATCTCGTTTTGTCTCGTTGGCCAGTATCCACAAACAACAAGAATGCGATCGGTGTCCACTCGCATGGTGGCTCGCATGGCGCTCTCAGATTCCTCGGGAGTTTCCATGAGTTCCAATCTTTCGGTCTAGCTAGGCACAGTCGTTTGCAGCGACTGCCGCATTCGGCACAGTGCGTCGAGTTCTAACCGATCGTGCGGATGCAGGGCGGGGACAATTGCCTTCTCGCATTTTTCGCGCCCGCTTTGCCGCCGCGCGAGCAACTCACCTCCGACTAGCTCAACTCTAGGTGCAGAAGAAGCAGGAGTTGAAATCCCGCTCTAGATCAATTTTCGTCGGCGACGGCCCTTCGACCATCGCGGAATAGCACCCAGCAATGTTGCGTCGAAGCCCACGCAATTCTTCACAGATGCCGCCATCATGAGGTTCGCCAGTGCGACGCCTGAGGCAGTTGAAATGGCCATGCCGGGAGCCCCAAACAAGGGGACTGTAATGGTCGCCGAGCCGATCACAAGCAAGCATCCAACACTGGCTGAAATCAGCGCCGGTCGCACATGACCGCTCATTACAAGTATGTCCAGCACCGGGCCAGTTAGCGCGTTGACTAATTGACCTATCGCCAAGATCGTCAAGATTGCCACCGCGCCAGTGTAGCGAGGACCGAAGAAGAGAACGATGAATTGTTCACCGAAACTGAGAAAGGCCACGACGAATACGGCTGAACCAGCGATGTATAACAAGAGTGCATGGTCGGATACTCGGCGGATTGCTTCGATATCTCCTGCGGCAAAAGAAGTCGAAAACCGTGCTGCGAGAATCGCGCTCACGGCGGACTGCACGATTACCATAAGCGCCACCCCCTGCAAGGCGACCTTGTAAAGTCCGACATCCGTGGCAGGGCCGAGCCACCCTAACATTAGAACGTCTATATTTCCGAGAACTCGCTGTGTGGCAGAAAGCGCGCCGAGCGAGACAAGCGCCCGTAGCCACACTCGAGGATGGTACTCGGCTCGGACTGGTAAGAGCCTGCCTGAAGTTATCCTCCGCAACAGGATGGTCCCCACGAAGAAGGACAGCGCAGCTGCGCACGCGTTGGCCGCTAGTCCGTAGACAAGGTGATCACCTGAAACAACTTGGGTTCCTAAAACCAGAAGGATGAGGAACACCGCGGGGCGAACCAAAGCGTCTGGCATTTGAGACCAAACACCGCTACCAAGCCCTTGCATTGCGGATCCCCGGAGGAGGTCCAGGCCCATGAGAGGAACAAGGAGGAAGCCGATAGCGAGATACGAGAAGGGGACACGAGCGGAGTCCTCCTGCAAGGAGCTCGTGATAACTAGGAGAATTGCGGCCAATAACAGCGAAGCGAGTACAAGCCCCAGTGCGAACCGCCAGAGGCCTCGAATGATCCCGTGCTCGCCGCTGTCGAAAGCTTTCGCGGTCTCTCGAGTTACTAGCGTCGGCAAGCCCGATGTAATGGGCAGACTCGCCAGGCTCGCCAAGGAGAGCACAACTGAATAGACGCCTAGGCTCTCAGGACCAAGCCATCTAGCGAGAATCACGCCACCGGCGAAGAGCATCACTGCACTTATCACACGAAGCCCGACGGATCCCAAGATCTGTCGGGGTAAGCCGGCGACGCGATCCACCAGAATGCCTCTCGTCGCTGTGCATAAGTCCTGTAAGTGTTACCTGCAGTCAGATATGCCATCGCAATGCGGGACATTTGAACGGCCATGCCAGCTTGCCCTGATCGAAACCGACGCCACCCACCGAAAAACCGCATCGATGGTTGACCGCAGGGATCGAGCCTATCAGGCTGGTGAACGCGAGCAGGTCCATGTGTGCGCCATGGGGGAGCGGTCCCGATATTGGGTAGCGTCGGAAGTGCATTGTTCCCTGACAGTGCTCACTGAACTTCCCCACCAGGGGTCGCTTCGGAATTTGTCAAGGTGAATGAGGCCAGCGTGAGTTTAGGCGGCTAGTTTCGGCTCTTCTTCTTGTGCGTCGGCTGGCTTGTTGATCCAGGCCGCGTCGGGGGTGGCGAGGATCTTCGGGTCGAGGTTGGTGCTGAAGCGTTCCGGGTTTCGGGCTCGGGCTGCGGCGAGGGTCGCTGCCCGCTCGGCGGCTTTGCCGGCTGCGAGGCCGTAGTGGACGTCTGCAGGCGTGTTCAGCCCGATGCCGGTGTGCCGGTGGGTGTGGTTGTAACCCTCGACGAAGGTATTCATGAACCGTCTGGCGTCGCCGAGGCTGGCGAAGCGTTCCGGGAAAACCGGGGCGAACTTCAACGTCTTGAACCACGCCTCCGAGTACGGGTTGTCGTTGCTGACCCGGGGCCGGGAGTGCGACTTTGTGACTTCGAGATCCGAGAGCAGGGCTGCGACGGTCTTGCTCGTCATTGACGTTCCGCGGTCGGCGTGGACGACCTGCGGGGTGCCATGGATGCCGAAGGTTTCGGTCATCATCTCGGCGGCGAGGACCGCGGACTCGGCCGGATGGACCTTCACGCCGACGATGTATCGGGAGTAGATATCGATCATCACGTAGGCGTCGAAGTACTTGCCCTTGATCGGGCCGGTGAGCTGCTGCGGGGATTTCGGACAGCGGAATTAGTGGATTCTTCTACGCTGCCAGGGCTGACTGTTGATAACCATAGTGGACTTCGTTAGGACGCCG
>NZ_SOGW01000033.1:0-5772 GCF_004403075.1 Cryobacterium sp. TMT2-10
CGCCGGTCGCCCCGGCGGCGGTCTGTGCCGCCCCGGCGGCGAGCGTCCGGCTCGAGGCCGGGAGCGGGTCGAGCTGGGTTTTCAGGCCGGTGGTGAGGGCGCGGCCGGTGGCGAGTCCGCCGTCGACCGGGTCGAGCTGGGCGAGCACGGCATCGATCTGCGCGGCGCTGAGGCCGTCATCCGTGAGTCGCGCTCGGATGGCGTCGCGGGCGTCGACCAGGGAGCCGGCCGCGCCGGCGAGCACCGAGTCCGCCTGGTCGGCGGCCGCGGCCAGCGCGGGGGAGCCGTCCGCCAGTTTCTCCGTGCCCGCGGCGACCGCGGTGCTGCCGTCGGCGACCTGGCCGGTTCCGGTGGCCAGCGAGTCGAGCCCGCTGGCGAGCCCGGCGGCTCCGTCGGAGACCTGGCCGGCGCCGGCGGCCACCTGACCCGTGCCGGTCGCGAGGCTGCCGATCCCGGTCGCGAGTGCGCTCGCCCCGTCGAAGACCTGGCCGGTGGCGGTGGCGAGCCGGCCCGTGCCCGTGGCGAGCGTGCCGGTTCCGGTGGCGAGCTGCGCGGCGCCATCGGCGAGGCTGGTGCTCCCGGTGCCGGCGGAGGCGATGCCATCCGTCACCTTGCCGGCCCCGTCGGCGGCCGTGCCCAGGCTCGAGCGCACGTCGGAGAGGCCGATCAGGAGCCGGTCGGCGGCCTCCTTGTTGACCTTGGCGACGATGGCCTCGCGGATGGTCTGCGCCGCCTGGCTGCCGATGGTGGAGGCGAGGTAACTGTTGGTGTCGTTCGTGGTCAGCCTGATGGTGGCCCGGGTGGGGGTCTCGCCGGCCGACGAGGCGATCGACTCGGAAAAGTTCCGGGGGATGGTGACGCTGAAGTCGTAGGTCGCGTCGGCGACGCCCGCTTTGCCGGCGGCGGCGGAGACCTGGTGCCACCCGAAGGTGCCGTCGTCGATCAGCTGGGTGGCCACCTCGTGGCCGTAATTGTGCTCCGCGCCGTCGACCTGGGCGCCCGTGTCGGAGACGATCAGGGCGACCGGCACGCGGTCGAGGTCGGCGTACGGGTCCTGGTTGGCCCACAGGTAGAGGCCGCCGTAGAGCACGGGCACGAGCAGGAGGGCGAGCAGGGCGATGCGCGACATCACGGTGGCGGTCAGCCGGGCGAGTTCGGCCCTGACCATGGCGAGGATCTTCATCGGGCGTCGGCTCCGGCGTGGGCGTGGGTGAGTGCGGGGTTCGCGGCGGGAGTGCCGGGCCCGCTCGGAACGATGGAGACGGCCTCGCCGGAGGTCGTCACGACCAGGTCGGGGTCGAGGGCCGCGATCGCGTGCGCGGACGCGTCCCCGGCGATGACGAGAACGGCATACCCGCGGGCGCTGAGCCCGTTCGTGACCGTCCACCAGCCCAGCGGGTCGCCGCCGTGCCGGTCGGGAGAGCAGATCACGAGGCCCTCGACCCCGTCGCGCAGCACGGCGAGTTCGGTCAGCAGACGGATGCGCGCATCCGGTTCCAGATCGGCCATGCTCGAGCGGGCCTCGTCGGCCAGACCGAACGCGGCCAGCATCCGGGCCACGGCACGGCGGTGGCCGATCCGCCCGGCGAACATGAGCTCCTCGGCCACGACCTCGGCCACCGTGATGTCCGCGGCCGGCTCGCAGACGCCGGGGGCGTCGACGAGGGCGACCAGGCTGCGGATCGCGCCGTAATCGGTGCGGTCGTCGACGGTGACCGTGCCGGAGTCCGGGCGCATCCGGCCGGAGGCGATCAGGCCCAGCACGGTCGGGCGGCGTTCCGTCTCGGCCCGGGCCAGTGTGACCGTTCCGGTGTGGAACTCGAGGGAGGTGAGGGGGAGGGCGGCCCGGTTCGGACCCTTCGAGACCTCGCTGAGGGTGACGCGCATGCTGGAGCCTTCGTGTTCGGGGGAAGGTTCCTCAGGCTAACTGACTAGTCAGTACAAAAGCAACCCGGGGGGAGAGGATCACCCCGTCGTCACAGGCTGTGACCGGTCTGCGCGAGCCGAGCACCGGAGCCATCGACTCTAGACTGTGGGTCTCGGGTGCCGTTCTCGCGCTCCTGCTGGTCGGCTCGATCGCGAAAGGAACTCCCATGGCACGTGCCACCGGAACGAAGCGCGCCATCCTGGACGCCACGCTGGAACTGGCCGCGACCAAGGGCATCAGCGGCACCACGATGGACGAGGTCGCCGAGCGGGCGGGGGTGGCCAAGGGCAGCCTGTACTACAACTTCAGCTCGAAGGACCGACTGTTCGAGGAACTGCTGCTGGAGGGGGTCGGTGCGCTCGCCGAGATCCTCCGGGCGGCCCGCGGTGACCTGCGGGGGCGGGCGGCCATCGAGGCGCTCGTCGGGGCCCTGCTCGACCGGATCGCATCCAACCCTGCGCTGGCGAAGCTGATGGCCTCGGAGATCTTCCGCACCGACCGCACCTGGCAGAAGTCGCTGTTCGCGCTGCGGCACGAGGCCCTCACGGTCTTCGTCGAGGCGATCGCCGAGGCGAAACCGGAGTCGAGAGACCACGGCACGTGCGGCCTGATGGCGTCGAGTGTGTTCGGTGCGGTGCTGATGGCCGGCCTCGAGTGGCTGGTCTTCGAGCCCGAACGCCCCCGCGACGAGGTGGCCGCCGCGATCCTCGACTCCCTCTCCGGTGGGCTCCTCGGCGGGGATCGGCCCGCACCGCGTTAGGATCGAGTGTGACCGGCGACAACTTGATTGAGCAGCCCGAGACCCTTCTTCCCGCGGAACCGGAGGTGATCGAGGCTCTGCGGCGAACCACCGGCGAGGAGCTGGCAAGCGTCGTGGCGCAGCATCCGAAGTCCTCCCTGGCCTGGGCCGTGCTCGCGGACGCCACCCACCTGGAAGGTCGCACGCTGGAGGCGTACGCCTACGCCCGCGTCGGCTACCACCGCGGCCTCGACGCGCTGCGCAAGGCCGGCTGGCACGGGCACGGCCCGGTGCGCTGGACGCACGAACCCAACCGCGGTGTGCTGCGCGCGCTCTACGCGCTGCGCCGCGCCGCCGGCGAAATCGGTGAGCAGGACGAGTTCGACCGCCTGACTATTTTCCTGAACGACTCCGATCCGACCGCGATCAGCCGCATCGACCAGCAGACCATCACGCCGGACGGCTACCGAGCCACCGACCCGGCCCCGCCCACCGAGGCGTTCTTTATCCGAGGAGAAAACTAAATGCCAGCGATCGTTCTGATCGGCGCCCAGTGGGGCGACGAGGGCAAGGGCAAGGCAACCGACCTCCTCGGCAGCCGCGTCGACTACGTGGTGAAGTTCAACGGCGGTAACAATGCCGGCCACACCGTCGTCATCGGCACCGAGAAGTACGCGCTGCACCTGCTGCCCTCCGGCATCCTGACCGCCGGTGTCACCCCGATCATCGCCAACGGCGTGGTCGTCGACATCGAGGTGCTCTTCGAGGAGCTCGACGCGCTGATCTCCCGCGGCGTCGACGTGTCCCGGCTCAAGGTGAGCGCCAACGCGCACATTATCACCCAGTACCACCGCACGGTCGACAAGGTCACCGAACGTTTCCTCGGCAAGCGCCAGATCGGCACCACCGGCCGCGGAATCGGTCCCACCTATGCCGACAAGATCAACCGCGTCGGCATCCGCGTGCAGGACCTGTTCGACGAGAACATCCTGCGCCAGAAGGTCGAGGGCGCCCTCGCCCAGAAGAACCACCTGCTGGTCAAGGTCTACAACCGCCGCGCGATCTCGGTCGACGAGATCGTGGAAGACCTGCTCAGCTACGCCGAGCGGCTGCGCCCGATGGTCGCCGACACAGCGCTGCTGCTGCACGAGGCCCTCACCGAGGGCAAGACCGTGCTGTTCGAGGGCGGCCAGGCCACGATGCTGGATGTCGACCACGGCACCTACCCGTTCGTCACCTCCTCGAACGCGACCTCCGGCGGCGCGGTCACCGGATCGGGCATCGGCCCGAACCGGATCGACCGGATCATCGCCGTCGTCAAGGCCTACACGACCCGCGTCGGCGCCGGCCCGTTCCCGACCGAGCTGTTCGACGAGTCCGGCGAGTTCCTGCGCGCCAACGGCTTCGAGTTCGGCACCACCACCGGTCGCCCGCGCCGCTGCGGCTGGTACGACGCCCCCGTCGCCCGCTACACCGCCCGCATCAACGGGGTGACCGACTTCGTCCTGACCAAGCTGGACGTGCTCACCGGTCTCGACGTCATCCCGGTCTGCGTCGCCTACAGCGTCGACGGCGTGCGTTTCGACGAGGTGCCCGTGTCGCAGTCGGACTTCCACCACGCGAAGCCCATCTTCGAGAACTTCCCCGGCTGGACCGAGGACATCACCGGCGCGCGCACCTTCGAAGACCTGCCGCGGAACGCGCAGGCCTACGTGCTCGCCCTCGAAGGGATGAGCGGCGCGCGCATCTCGGCGATCGGCGTCGGACCGGGTCGAGACGCGATCATCTCGCGGCACGATCTCGTCGACTGATGTAGTTCGTACTTGTCCCGAGCGCTTCCCGTTCCCTTCTGTGCTTTTCCGTTCGCTTCTGTGGCCGTTCCGGTCGAGAGTGCCCGCTCCGGCGGTCACTCTCGACCGGAACGGCCACTGTCGTTGCCAGGGGTGCTCTCCGCGGCCGGTGCGGCCAGTGCGGTTTCGGCCGCGCGGCGGGCCTGCGGTTTCGGGCGCGCGGCGGGCGGGTCGAGTGCCCGGGAAAGCCGCACCGACCGCAGCCCGGCCCCTGACGAATTCGACGGAGATTTTGCTGCCCGGAGCCGGGAAACGGCCCGAGGCATCCGTTTTCGTGAAAATCTCCGTCGAATTCGTTCGCGACGATCTGACTGCTGCCGTTCATTCGGCGGCAACCTGGCGCTGCCACAGTGTCGGAATGACTGCCGAACGACCTCAGAGCATCGCCATCGTGGGCCACTTCGTGCGGCTCGAACCCCTCACCCGAGCGCTGCTGCCGGAGCTGCGTGACGCGATCGCGCATCCGCTCGTCTTTGAGGGCGGATTCGGCGGCGGACCGGGTGGATTGCGGGCCGGCCTCGGCGAGTTCGCCGGCTGGGCGGATGCCTACGTGCAGTGGGCAGGGCTGCCCTACGCGGTGCGCCTGCTGGGTGGTGCGCACGACGGTGACCTTGTGGGCATGTCCACGCTCGGCGACCTGCACCTGGCGAACGAGTCGGCCCACCTGGGATGGACCGCCTATAATCCCCGGGTCTGGGGCACCGCCGTCAACGCGGAAACGAAGCTGCTGCTGCTCGGGCTGGCCTTCGACCACGGTTTCGGGCGGGTGAAGATCCAGGCTGATGTGATGAACGTGCGGTCCTGCGCGGCCGTCGCGGGCGTCGGCGCCACGTATGAGGGGATCGTTCGCCGTGAGCGGCGCCGGGCGGACGGCAGCTGGCGGGACACCGTGGTGTTCTCGATCCTCGACAGCGAGTGGCCCCGGGTGCGAGCCGGGCTGCGGGCGAGGCTCGACGGGTACGGTGCACAGCCGGTCGAGTATCGGCAGCGGCCATTCGAAACGAGCGACGCGGCCTGACGGCGCGGTGCCGGTGCGGGCCGCGAGCCCCGCGCCTGCGTGGGGGCGGGCTCCGGGCTCCGGGCTGCGTGCCCTGACGAATTCGACGGAGATTGTGCTGCCCGGAGCCGGAAACCGGCCGGCAGCATCCGTTTTCGTGAAAATCTCGGCTCTCCTGCTGCATCTGTGGGTCTTTCGGAGCGCCTTAACGGCCGCACGCCGCTTCCTGTCTAGGTTTCTGACTGTCAAGGAAAGAAAC
>NZ_SOGW01000053.1:0-5804 GCF_004403075.1 Cryobacterium sp. TMT2-10
ACTCGCCCTCGCCGCCGGAATCTGGCACAACTGGCTCCTCGGAACACCCAACAAACGATCCCTCATCGCCTACGACCATTAGGACTCACTCATCTAGGGTTCGGCCCGACCAGCCTGAGAATCGGCACCCGGTTTCAGATCGGCGCCGTCGGAGATACGTCTCATCCCGGATGGGGGATACTCTGATCAGATACGTGCACCTTGAGGAATGGAGTCACACATGCGGGGAAAGCTTCTGTTCGTCACCGGCGGACTTGTCGGCTACGTTCTCGGCGCGCGCGCCGGGCGCAAGCGCTACGACCAGATCGTTGCGGCGGCACAGGACCTGTGGAGCCGTCCGCCCGTGCAGCGCCGGGTGAACGAGGCCCGCGACTTCGCCCTCGAGCGTGTCGGGGATGTGCCCTCGGCGCTCCTCGAAGGGGGCCGCAAGCTGGTCGCCACGGTTCAGGCCAAGACCGGGCAGGACAAGGCCGGGCAGGACAAGGCCGGCCGAACGACCGGAACCACGGATGTCCCCACGGTTCGCCGCGTCACCGTGACGACGACCGGTCCGACGACCTCACCCGCTGAGCCGTTCGACTCGGCTCCCTCCGCCTGAGCCACGACGTAGCCGCCGCGACATTTCGAATGAAGGGGGAACTGTGAGCAACAGTGGAGTCAAAATCAATGGATTGAACGGCAACGGCCTCAACCCGAAGATCCGCCGTTCGTTGTCCTCTCTGCTCGGCGAACTGCCCGGTCAGATCGGCGCCCTCGTGCAGGCGGAGCTCCAGGCGTTCAAGGCCGAGATGGCCGACAAGGCGAAGAACGTCGGCTTCGGCGTCGCACTGTTCGTCGTGGCCGGCGTGCTGGCGTTCTTCGCCACCGGCGTGCTGGTCGCGGTCGCCGTGATCGCGCTCGCCCTGGTCCTGCCGCTGTGGCTGGCGGGGCTGCTGGTTGCCCTGGCCATGCTGCTGATCGCCTTCCTTCTGGCGCTGCTCGGGCGCAACCGGGTGAAGGCCGGAACCGCGACGGATCCGAACGGCCTGACGGCGAGCATCCGTCGCGACGTAGACGTTTTCAAGGGAGTTGGCGACTATGAGCACTGAACCGAAGATGAGCGCTGCACCGAAGACGAGCACCGAACTGACGACGAGCACCGCGCCGAAGACAGGCGCCGAGTCGAAGACCATCGTCGTGCCGGTCGAGCCGGCAAAGTCCGCGCCCCGGTCGAAGGCCGAGTTGCGCGGCCAGGCGTCGGACGCCCGCGCCGAACTCGCGCGCACCCTCGACGCGATCGAGTACAAGCTCAACCTCCCCAAGCAGTTCCGGTACAAGTCGCGCCGGGCCGTGCTTCGCCTGCGGCGGATGCGGGACGAGAACCCCCTGGCGCTGGCCGGCCTCGCCGCGGTCGCCGCCGCGGTCCTGGGCGGATCGGTCTGGCTCGGGGCGAACGCCGTCCGCCGCCGCTGAACCGCGGCTGAACCGTCGCGAACCGGCGTGGAGCCGCGGCCGTCTTTTGGCTCTCGGACCAAAGAAGTAGAGACTAGTACCCATGACTCACCCGGCTGCCGGAGAGGCAGTAAACCCACCTCACTCCACCACCTCTGCCGAGACCCACCCTCCGATCGACCCTCCCGAGGCGTCGCCGCAGGGGTTCACTCTGTTCGCGGTGCTGCGCAAGGACCCCGCGAACCCGGACGACCTCGACGGCCATGACGTTCCCCACGCTGTGCTCGAGCTCGACGACGTCGTGGACCTGGTCGAGGCCGAGGGCGTCACCGTGCGAGGCTTCTACGACGTCTCCGGACTCCGGGCCGACGCCGACGTGATGATCTGGACCCACGCCCCGGACGCCGAGACCCTGCAGTGGGCCCATCGCCAGCTGCGCCGCAGCCGCCTGCTCAAGAGCCTGCTGCCGACCTGGAACGCCATGGGCGTGCACCGCGACGCCGAGTTCAACAAGAGCCATGTGCCCGGTTTCCTGCGCGGAGTCGAGCCCAAGGGCTGGCTCACCGTCTACCCGTTCGTGCGCAGCTACGAGTGGTACCTGCTGCCCGAGGCCGAGCGCAGCAAGATGCTGGCCGACCACGGCCGCAAGGGCGCGGCCTTCCGCGGCGCGATCGCGAACACGGTCTCGTCCTTCGCCCTCGGCGACTACGAATGGCTGCTTCCGATCGAAAGCGACGAACTCACCGAACTCGTCGACCTGATGCGCGAGCTGCGGGCCACCGAGGCTCGCCGTCACGTGCGCGAAGAGGTCCCGTTCTACACCGGCCGCCGCATCACGACGGCCGAACTCGTGGAGGTTTTGCAGTAATGACAACTTACGACGCCATCCTGCTCGCCGGTTTCGGCGGCCCAGAGGGCCAGGACGACGTGATCCCGTTCCTGCGCAACGTCACCGGCGGGCGCGGCATCCCCGAGGAGCGCCTCGAAGAGGTCGCCAAGCACTACCGCCACTTCGGCGGGGTCAGCCCGATCAACGACCAGAACCGCGTGCTCCGCGCCGCGCTCCAGGCCGAGCTCGACCGCCGTGGCATCGACCTGCCCGTGCTCTGGGGCAACCGCAACTGGGCGCCCTACCTGCGCGACACGATCGCCGAGGCCAACGAGAACGGCCAGAAGCGCCTGCTCGCCATCGCCACCAGCGCGTACAGCTCCTACTCCGGCTGCCGCCAGTACCGCGAGGACTTCGCGGCGGCACTGACCGCAACCGGCCTCGAGGGCGTGGTGCAGATCGACAAGGTGCGCCAGTTCTTCGACCACCCCGGCTTCGTGACCCCGTTCGTGACCGCCCTTCAGAAGGGGCTTGCGGATGTCGAGGCCCAGGTTCCCGGCATCGACCCGGCGACCGAGGTGGAGATCCTGTTCTCCACCCACTCGATCCCGATGACCGACGCCAACAAGAGCGGCCCGGCCGAGCGCGGTTTCGGCGAGGGCGGCGCGTACGCCGCGCAGCACCTGGCCGTGGCCCAGAAGGTCATGGCCGGCCTGGACATCCCGTGGCAGCTGGTCTTCCAGTCCCGCAGCGGCCCGCCCAGCATGCCGTGGCTCGAGCCCGACATCAATGACGCCATCACTCTGCTGCCGGCCCGGGGCATCCGTGCCGTCGTGATCGTGCCGCTCGGCTTCGTCAGCGACCACATGGAGGTCATGTGGGACCTCGACAACGAGGCCACCGAGACGGCCGGGGAACTCGGCCTGGTCTCCGTGCGCGTGCCGACGCCCGGCGTCGACCCGGCCTTCGTCAGCGGGCTGATCGACCTGGTCGAGGAGCGCCTGAACGACACCCCCGACGCCGATCGGCCGCATCAGACCGACCTCGGGCCCTGGTACGACGTGTGTCGCCCCGGCTGCTGCGAGAACGTCCGCCTGGGCTTCAAGCCCGCCGTCGCCGGGATGGCTCCGTGAGCCTGATTCGCGTCGGCACGCGCGGCAGCGCCCTTGCCCTGGCCCAGACCACGGCGATCGCGAATCGCATCGCGACCGCGGCCGGCGCCGAGGTGGAGATCGTTCCGATCACGACGCACGGCGACACCTCCCGGGAACCCCTGTCGAGCCTGGGCGGAACCGGCGTCTTCGCCAGCGCCCTGCGCGAGTCCCTGTTGGCCGGTGACTGCGACGTGGTCGTGCACTCTTTGAAGGACCTGCCGACCGCCGCCTATCCCGGCCTCCGCATCGGCGCCACCCCGAAGCGCGCGGATGCCCGCGACGTGCTGGTCGCCCGCGGCGTGCTGACCTTCGACACGCTGCCCCAGGGCGCGCGCGTGGGCACCGGCTCCCCGCGGCGGGTGGCCCAGCTGCTAGCGCGGCGCCCCGACCTCGACATCGTCGACATCCGCGGCAACGTCGACACCCGACTGGGCCGGGTCGCCGAGGGTGACCTGGACGCCGTCATCCTGGCTGCAGCCGGCCTCAGCCGGCTGGCCCTCCTCGAATCCGTCGACGGGGAGTACCTGGAACTCTCGGAGTGGCCCACCGCTCCCGGCCAGGGCGCGCTCGCGATCGAGGTGCGCGAGGGGAAGATCGACCGGGCCCTCGCCTCGGCGCTGGCCACCCTCAACCACGCCACCACGCAGGCCACGACCACCGCCGAGCGGCTCGTTCTGGCCCGGCTCGAGGCCGGCTGCGCCGCGCCGATCGGCACGATGGCAGCCATCGACGACGGGCTCCTGTTCCTCACCGCCACGGTCTACAGCCCGGACGGCACCCGCAGCGTCGTGAGCTCTCACGCCGCCACACCCGAGTCGCACTCCCTTGTGCACCTGACCGAGGCGGCCGAGGATGTCTCCGACCGGGTGGCTCGAGACCTGCTCGCGGGCGGCGCTGCCGGGTTCGCCCCGATTGAGGTGACCTCGTGATGACCGCGCGCTACCGGAAGATCGAACCGGCCGACAAGCCGCTGACCGGCTGGCGCGTGCTCGTGCCCCGCGGCGGCCCCTGGGGAGACCACGTCGCCGCCGACCTGCGGGCCAGGGGGGCGCAGCCGATCGTCGCGCCGATGATCAACTTCGCCGCGACCGACGACGCCCCCGCGCTCGACGAGGCCCTGGCCCGTCTCGCCGCCGGCGACTTCGACTGGATGACCGTCACCAGCGCCACCACGGTCGACGTGCTCACCTCTCATCGCGCCGTCGTCGCCTCCGGCACGCGCATCGCCGCGGTCGGCGAGACCACGGCCGCCGCTTTGATGGCCGCAGGCTACCGGGTGGACCTCGTCCCCTCCGAGGACAACTCGGCCCGGGGACTGCTCGAGGAGTGGGAGGCGGCCACCTCAGGCCAGGTGCCGCTGCGCATCCTGACCCTGCGGTCGGAGATCGCCAAGCCGTTGCTGACCGAGGGTCTGCGCCGCATCGGCCACGACGTCTCGTCGGTCGTCGCGTACCGCACCATCGGGGTGCCGGTGGATCAGCGTGTCGTCGCCGATGTCGCGGCCGGCAACGTGCAGGCCCTGCTCGTCACCTCGGGGAGCGTCGCCCAGCAGGTCAAGGACCAGTTCGGCCCGATTCCGGAGACCACCGTGGTGGCGTGCATCGGACCGCGCACGGCGAAGGATGCGGCCGCGATCGGCCTGCGGGTCGACGTGGTGGCCGACGCGCCCAGCGCCGAGTCCCTGATCCAGGCGCTGGTGCACGTGGCCGAGTCCCCCTGAGGTCCCCTCTCCCGGTCGCACCCTTATCCCGGTCGCACCCTCTCCCGGTCGCACCCTTATCCCGCTTCCCCTCCCCGCAAACTTCGTCTTCGTGTTCGTGTTCGTCTTCGTCGCCGAGCCGTGAGTTTGGCCCCTGTTTCTCGAACGGGGAGGGGCCGAACTCACGGTTCGGCGAGGTTTCGGCGCCGCGTTTCCGCCGTTGGGGAGCAGGCGGCTGTGAGAGGTCAGGGCGTCTTTCAACCGCCGATCCCGTCGGTTCATCGGGCGGGCGGATGGCTGGGTCGTCCCACGAGTAACACCCGCCTCATTCGTAACTATCTGCGAAATACTTTGGTAAATAGTTGAGATAGCCTCGACAACACGTACGCTTTTTGCTAAAATCGGAGCATGGCAGGAGCCTCCGCACGGCAGTCACCGGCCGCCCCGGCAGAGGCGGCAGATTCACCTGTGCAGCTGATCCGGCAAGTCGCCTTGGCCCTCGCCACGGTCCTCGACGACATCACGTTATCGCTACTCACCGACACCGACGCCCTGGCCGTTCTCGGCGCGGTGGAGCAGCTCGGCCGCCGGGTCGACGCGGCCAGGGTGTCTACGGCGACGGATGTCGCGGACCGCTCCCGCAGCATCCTCGGCCACGATTCCCTGGCCTGGAAACAGGGGGCCAGCAACG
>NZ_SOGW01000020.1:0-6024 GCF_004403075.1 Cryobacterium sp. TMT2-10
CGCGGCCACCTGCCGGCGACGGATGACGGCGCGGCGAGCTGCCTCCTCGGCCGCGGCCCGCTCGGTCTCGCGCCGGCGGGCGAGGGCGTCCGCCCGGGCCTGGGCGGCCCGCACCCGTTCGCGGGCCGTCTCCACCTGCAGCCGGGACTCGACCTCGGTCTCGCGGGCGGCCTCGAGCGCGGCGTAGAGCAGGTCGCGGGAACCCGAGTCGAGGACCGGGCGCGGCCGGGCCCGCATCGAATCGAGTTCGGTCCGGGCCGCCTCGCTCGCCGCCTCGGCTCCGGCCACGGCCTCGCCGGCTAGGCGGAGGGCGGCGGAGAGCCGGTTGCGTTCGGCGGTGGCCGCCTCGACCTGCACGGTGGCACGGTTGGTCTTGTCGGCCTGGGCGGCCAGGCGGGAATCGTAGGCGCGGAGCCGGGCGAGGGCGCCCTGGGCCTGTTCCTTGCCGGTGCGGAGCAGGGCTCGCGCGTCGCCGAGGTCCTGGCCGACCACCTCAATGCGGGACGTCACCTCGCCGAGGGCTGCGGCTGCGGCATCGCGGTCGGCGACCAGCTCGAGCTTGCTGCGTTTGGCGCCGGAGCCGCCGCGCAGCACGTACTCGCTGAGCACGTCTCCCGTTCGGGTGATGATGGTGAGCGGTGGGCCCGCGGCCTCGCGGTTTAGGCCGCCGATGGTCCCGGCGGCGGCTGTGGCTGTGGCTGTTGCTCGGGCCGCGGCTCGTGCGGCGTCGAGGTCGTCCGCGATCACGGTGTGTTCGAGCAGGCCACGCACGCCGGCGGGCGCATCAATCACCGAGCAGGCCCAGACCAGGCCGTCAGGGAGGTCCTGCGGCTCCGCGCCACGCCCGGCGACCGGACCGGCACCCGCCTCGGCAATCGTCTCGGCAGCCGGCCCGGCGCCCGGCTCGGTACCCGCGTCGGCCACGACGAGCTCCACCCGGCCGAGGTCGTCGGCCCGGGCGCGCAGCACGGCATCGAAGGCCGCATCGAGGGTCTCGGCGAGCACGGCGTCGGCGAGCGACCCGAGGGCGGCGGCGATCGCGGCCTCGTAGCCCGGGTGCACCCGCACGTGATCGGCCACCAGCCCACGGATGCCCGTCAGCGCCGCGGCGACCAACGCCGACGAGCCGTCCTTCTGGTCCAGGGCGAGGGACAACGCCCCCGCGCGGGCCGCGAGCGCGTCCCGTTCCCGCTCGAGCAGGTGCAGCTCGTCGCGGCCGCGTTCGACCTCGCCCTCCGCGTCGACGACGGCGGCCCGGCATTGCTCGAGGGTGTCGGCCGGCGCGCCCTCGCCGAGGTCGGCGTCGGCTTCTTCAGCAGCCCCCTGCAGCGCGGCGAGCTGCGCCTCGGCGGCGGTGACCCGGCCGGCGGCTGCGTCGAGGGAGTTCTGCTGGCGCAGCACCTCACCGCGCACGGAAGCCAGCCGGGACGCCGCCGTCTCCGCCTGGCCGGTCAGCTCGGAGATCCGGAGGTCGTGCCTTGAGACCAGCACCGCCTGGGCGGAGATCTCCTCGTCGAGGGCGTCGAGCTCGCTGCGGGCCGCGGCGGTCGACGCACGCGCCGCCGCCCAGGCGGCCTCTGCCTCTGTGATGCGGTCGCCGAGGGCCGCAACCTCGGCGGCGGCATCCGTCAGCATGGTCGCGGACACGCTCGGGCCGGCGTCAGCGGGTTCGGCCTGGGCGCCCAGCAGGGCGAGGCGCTGGTTGGCCAGGGTGTACAGCCCCCGCAGGCGCTCCTGCACGGATTCGAGGCCGAAGCCGGTGCGCCGGGCCTGGTCGACGGCGTCGCCGATCTGCGCCTGTTCGAGCCGTTCCAGACGCAGTTGTTTCTGCTCGAGCTGCTCGGTCAGCACCAGTCGTTCGGCGTGCCGTTCGCTCTCGGTGCGCCCGTGGGCGTCCAGGGCCGTGCGGAGGGCGACGACGTCGTCGGCGAGTAGCCGGGCCCGCGCATCGCGGGCGACGGACGCGATCGTCTGCGCCTCCCGGGCGATCTCGGCCTGCCGGCCGAGGGGTTTGAGCTGACGGCGGATCTCCCCGGCCAGGTCGCTCAGCCGGGTGAGGTTGGCCTGCATGGCGTCGAGCTTGCGGAGGGTTTTCTCCTTGCGCCGACGGTGTTTGAGGATGCCGGCGGCCTCCTCGATGAACCCGCGCCGGTCCTCCGGGCTGGCGCGCAGCACGGCGTCCAGCTGGCCCTGCCCGACGATCACGTGCATCTCGCGGCCGAGGCCGGAGTCGCTGAGCAGTTCCTGCACGTCGAGCAGCCGGCAGGTCTGCCCGTTGATCGCGTACTCGCTGGCCCCGTTGCGGAACAGGGTGCGGGAGATGGTGACCTCGGTGTAATCGATCGGCAGCGCACCATCCGTGTTGTCGATGGTCAGCGTCACGGCCGCCCGCCCGAGCGGACCCTTGGTGGACGTGCCGGCGAAGATCACGTCTTCCATCTTGCCGCCGCGGAGCGTTTTCGCGCCCTGCTCGCCCATCACCCAGGCGAGCGCGTCGACGACGTTGGACTTGCCGGAGCCGTTGGGGCCGACCACGCAGGTCACGCCCGGTTCGAACGCGAACGTGGTCGGGTGGGCGAAGGACTTGAACCCCTTGAGGGTGAGGCTCTTCAGATACACGGCCCACCCTTTCCGTTTCGCTCGAGGCTCCGTTGCGCGTGCTGCCGGCCGCGGCCTTCTCGGCCAACTGCAGCGAGCTCTGCCAGCCACAGGCTCCGCCCGCTTTGCCAACCGCGACCGCCGCCCTGTCCCACGGTACCGGACTCACCCCGCCCGCCCCGTTAGGCGCGGTCCCTAACGAATTCGACGGAGATTTTGCCCGATCTGGGCTGAAACGGATGTTTTGGGCCCCGTTGGAGCAAAATCTCCGTCGAATTGGTTCAGAGGGCCGGGGAGAGCCGGCACTTGCTCACGGTCAACGAGGCGATCGGCTTCGTGCCAGTGGTCGCTGGGGAGACTGGCGCCGGGACGCCCGGTCACGCGCGGCCCCGCCCCTAACGAATTCGACGGAGATTCTGCCCGATCTGGGCTGAAACGGGCGTTTTGGGCATGTGGGGAGCAAAATCTCCGTCGAATTGGTTCTAGGGCAGCGGGGTCTAGGGCGGAGAGTTCTAGGGCGGAGAGTTCTAGGGCGGCGGGCTTTAGCGCAGGCGCTGGCAGCGGGGGCAGAGGTGCGACGAGCGGTTCATGAACTGCTCGCGCACGAGCGGGGTGCCACAGACCGGGCAGGGTTTTCCCTGCCGGCCGTAGACGGACAGGCTGTGCGAGAAGTACCCGGACTGGCCGTTCACGTTCACGTACTGAGCGTCGAAGCTGGTGCCGCCCTCGGCGAGGGCGCGGTTCAGGATGCTGCGCACGGCGGCCAGCAAAACGCGGGCCTTCGCCGGCGAGAGCGACGCGGCCGGCTGCTCGTAGTGGAGGCGGGCGGCGAAGAGGGCCTCGTCAGCGTAGATGTTGCCGATCCCGCTGATCAGGGTCTGGTCGAGCAGCGCTCGCTTGATGCCCGTCTTCTTACGGGCCAGGGCCGCCAGGAACGACGAAGCGGAGAAGGAGACGTCGAGCGGGTCGCGGGCGATGTGCGCGACCTGCGAGGGGATCAGCCCCGACCACGCTCCGCCGGCCCGGCCGGAGAAGCCGGCGGGCAGTCCGTCCCTGGTGGGCGCCATGGTGTCGACGGCCATGCTCCCGAAGATGCGCTGGTCGACGAAGTTGAGCCAGATCTCGCCGTGGTCCGGGTGATCGAGGGCGAGACGGATGCGAAGCTGCGCGTCGGCATCCGTGCCCGGGCTGCGCAGCAGCACCTGGCCGCTCATGCCCAGGTGCACGACCAGTGCCCGCCCGGTATCCAGCGGCAGCCAGAGGAACTTGCCCCGGCGCACGGCGGCGAGGACACGGTGGCCCTGCAGCAGCTCGCCGAAGGGGCCCAGGGCGCGGTCGTGACGGCGCAGCGAGCGGTCCTCGAAGACCTCGACGCCGGCGATCACCGCTCCGGTGACGGCCGGTTCGACGCCGGCGCGGACGACCTCGACCTCGGGCAGTTCGGGCATGCGCGCGGTTCAGCCGGCCGGCGTCAGGGGGTGCTGAGCCGGGTCCAGGCGTCGAGCGCGGCAGCCATCTCGGCGTGCTTCTTGCTCGTGCCTTCGCCGGTGGCGGTGACGATGCCCACGGTGACCGTGGCGATGAAGACCTTGGAGTGGTCCGGGCCGCTCTCGGAGATGAGGTAGACCGGAGCCCCGGAGCCCAGCCGCGCCGCGGCCTCCTGCAGGCTCGTTTTCGGGTCCATGGAGACGCCGAAGTGTCCCGGGTCGTTCAGGAGCGGCTCGATCAGGCGCAGCACGAACGCGGTCGCGACCTCACCGCCGGAATCGAGGTAGACCGCCCCGATCAGCGCCTCGACGGTGTCGGCGAGGATCGACGACTTGTCGCGGCCGCCGGTGAGGATCTCGCCGCGGCCGAGCCGCACGTAGCCGCCCAGCCCGATCCCGCGCGCGATGCCCGCGAGGGCGACGCTCGACACTAGGCTGGCCCGGCGCTTGGCGAGGTCACCCTCGTCGAGCCGCGGGTACGCCCGGTAGAGCATGACCGTCACGGCCTGCCCCAGGATCGAGTCGCCGAGGAATTCCAGGCGCTCGTTCGTGGGCACGCCGCCGTGCTCGTACGCGTACGAGCGGTGGGTCAGGGCCAGCTCCAGCAGTTCCGGATCGATCTGCACGCCGAGCGTCGCCAGCAGGGCCGACATCTCGGGAGCGACGCTCACGAGTGACCGCCGAGAACACTGATGCCGCGACTCCACGGGCCGGAACCCGCAATGGGGTCCCCCGGCATCCGTCGGCGCGGCATCAGAGAATCGAGCACAACCGACTTAAACGTCGGCGACCTTGCGGCCCTTGTATTCCATGAACAGCGCCGTGCCGGCGGCGTCGGTGACGACCTTGGCGCGGTGCGGCAGGCTGTAGACGACTTTGCCGTTTTCCATGGTCTTGACCAGGGTGGGAGCCTCGGCCTTCCAGCAGGAACGACGTGAGCGGGTGTTGGAGCGTGATTGCTTGCGCTTCGGGACTGCCATGACTACTTCTCTTCTCTATCCGTTTCAGCCTGGATGTCTTCATCCGTGCCGCTGCTTTCGGAAGCTTGGAATTCCATCAGCGCGGCCCACCGGGGATCGCGCTTTTCTTCGGGTACGAATTCAGGGGCCTCGGCAAGCCGTTCACCGGTCTCGGGGTCGAGACCTGGGCAATCCGGCCGGCAAACCGGCTGGAACGGCAGTGACAAAACCACCGCATCCCTGATCAGAGGTTCAAGATCCACGTGGTCATCTTGAACTTCACTTTCATAAGCTTCGTCTAGAGAGTACGCGAAAAGCTCGTGAAACTCGACTTGGACCGGCAACTCGACGTCGATCAGGCATCGGCCGCACTCTCCGGCGGCGATTCCGGACACCTGGGCGGAGACGAGAATGCCTTCGTGCAGGGTCTCGAGACGCAGATTGGCGACGAGGGTCGAGCCGGCTTTCACGGCCACGAGGCTTTCGCCGAGGTCTTCCGGGACGGCGATTTCGAGGTGGCGCTCGTGCATGGTTCCCGGGCGGTTGATCAGGTCTCGCACATCGACCTTGTACGGGGTCTTCTTGAACTTAGTCACGGGGAAACATTCTACGCGTTCGCGGCTGGGTGTTCGCGTTGTCGCCCGGCTGCGGGCCGCCACAGCGACGCGGGCAGCAGCCGCGACCTCAGACGGATGCCCCGGGCCGACCCTTCGTGGACGGCGCGCCCGACCAGGTCGAGGTCCCCGACCAGCGCCGATGCCTGCGTGGCTGCCCGTTCCGCGGCCTGGTCATCGCCCGCACCGGTGCCGGTGCGAAGTTCAGGGCGAGGTTCAGTGCGAGGGGCAGTGCCCGCCCGCGAGAACCGGTCCCGTTCCGTGGCGAGGAGAAGCCGGTCGAGGGCCGCGGCGGCCCCGGGGCCGGGCGCGCCGGGCGGCGCGCGCTGCGGCTCCCCCGACGACTCCCCCGGTCGCTCCCCCGGC
>NZ_SOGW01000004.1:0-6028 GCF_004403075.1 Cryobacterium sp. TMT2-10
CTCGCGCCGGCGGTGCTCGCGCCGGCGGTGGGCGGGGACGCCGCGGCCGGGTCGGTCGCGACTCTGGTGGCGCCGCCCGCGCTCGCCGACACCCCCGCCACGGCGATCGCGCACTGGGCGATCCACCCGGGCGGGCGCAGCATCCTGGACAAGACCGAGGCCAAGCTGGGCCTCAGCGAGGCGCAGCTCGTGCCCTCACGCGAGACCCTTCGCAACTACGGGAACATGAGCAGCGCCACCATCCTGTTCGTGCTCAAGGCGATCATGGATTCCCCGGACGCGACCGACGGAGAACGGGTCTGCGCCATGGCGTTCGGGCCAGGGCTGACGGTTGAATCCGGCTTGATGACCGTCACCGCCGGATAGCGGCGTGGGCATCCGTTCTCTGGGGCTGCGAACTCTGGGGCTGCGTGCGAGCGACGCCGTCGAGATCATGGACGACCCGGACTGCGACCCGGACCGGCTGACGAACACGTACGCGAACTTCAAGTACGTGAACGCGGTCGTGTCGGGCTGGCGCGGGATGTACCGGCGCGAGATCCGGCCGACCCTGTCTTCCACCCAGGAGCGCACGCTGCTCGACATCGGGTCGGGCGGCGGCGACATGGCGCGGGCGCTGGCGCGGTGGGCCGCGCGCGACGGCCTGCGCCTGCGGGTGACGGCGATCGATCCGGATGTCCGCGCGCACGCCTACGCGACCGGCCTGCCGCCGTTGCCGGGGCTCACGTTCCGGCGGGCGCTGAGCTCGGCGCTGGTCGCCGAGGGCCTGGTGTTCGACTTCGTGGTCTCCAACCACGTGCTGCACCACCTCACCGGGGAGCAGCTGGGCGGGCTGCTGGCCGATTCGAAGCGTCTGGTCGGCGGCGGCGGTGCTCGTGCTCGTGTCGGTGCCGGTGCTGGTGCTCGTGTCGGTGTCGGTGTCGGTGCCGGTGCTGGTATCGGGCGGGTGTTGCACGCCGACATCGAGCGCAGCCGGTTCGCGTACCTCGGATTCGGTCTGGGCACCTGGCCGTTGTTCCGCCGGTCGTTCATCCGCGACGACGGGCTCACGTCGATTCGGCGCAGTTTCACGGCGGCCGAGTTGCGCGCGGTGGTTCCGCCGGGCTGGCGGGTGACGCGGGAGCATCCGTCGCGCCTCGTGCTGCGGTGGCCGGCTCCGGCCGCCACAGTGCCCATTCCGGTCGAGAGTGACCGGCGCGACGGGCACTCTCGACCGGAACGGGCACTGTCGGAAGAGAGCGGGCCGGGGAGCGGGCGACCGGTGCGGGACGTGATCGTGGTCGGCGGCGGCCCGGTGGGGATCCTGCTCGCCGGGCTGCTGGCCGTGCGGGGCCTCGACGTGGAGGTGCTGGAGAAGCGGGCGGAGCCGTCGCTGCGGTCGCGGGCCATCGGCATCCACCCGCCGTCGCTGCGTGCCCTGCAACAACTGGGGGTGGCGGACGCGGTGATCGACCGGGCGGTGCGGATCCGCGGCGGCCTCGTGCGTTCGGGCGGGCGCACCCTCGGACGCCTCGTCTTCGCCGATACGGCCGACCGGCACGACCGCGTGATCTCGCTGCCGCAGTACGAGACCGAGGCGGTGCTGCGCGCCCGCTTCGAGGAGCTGGCGCCCGGCCGGTTCCGCGGCGGCGTGACCGTGGCCGGGGTGCGCGACCGCGGCGACCGCGTCGAGGTTTACACGGATGCCCCGGCCGCGCCCGGTGGGTCCGGCGAGACTGCGGGGGCCGGGTCGGGGTCCGGTGCCGGTGGCGCCGGCGAGCCCACTGAGGCAGCTGGAGCAGGTGGGCCTCGTGAACCCGGCGAAACGCTCGAGGCCCGGTATGTGGTGGCGGCCGACGGCGCCCGCAGTCTGCTGCGCGACCTGGTCGGCATCCGCTGCACGGCTCGCACCGGAGGCGAGACCTACCTGATGAGCGATTTCCCCGATGCCGGCGAGCACCCGGGTGAGGCCATCCTGTTCTTTGAGCAGGGCGGCGTGGTCGAGTCCTTCCCGCTTCCGGGCGGCCGGCGCCGCTGGGTGGCCATGACTCCCACCCTGCTCACGGATGCGACGAGCGCGGACCTGGCCGCGATGGTCGCATCCCGCACCCGTGTGCACCTGCCCGCAACCTCGGCCGCGGCCAGCTCCTTCTCGGTGCAGCAGCGACTGGCCCGACGGATGGTGGCCGGCCGGGTCGTGCTCGTGGGCGACGCGGCCCACCAGATCAGTCCGATCGGAGGCCAGGGCATGAACCTCGGCTGGCTGGACGCGCTGCAGCTGGCCCCGGCGTTGGAACGTGCGCTTCGGGACCCGGTGTCCGGTCCGGGCGTGCTCGCCGACTTCGACCGCCGGCGCCGGCGCAGCGCCCGGATGGCCGCGCGCCAGGCCGGCTTCAATATGGCGATGGGAAGCCCAGCGCAGGGGCTGCGCCTCCGCGCGCGGAACGGCTTCGTGCGCGCGCTGGCCGTCCCGCCGGCGAGCGCCGTCCTCGCCCGCGCCTTCACCATGCGCTGGCTGTAGCCCGCTGGCTGTAGCCCGCTGGCTGTAGCCCGCCGGCTCGTTCGCCTGATCGGTTCGGTGCCGTGGGGCCAACTCAGGAGAAACCAGCGGCTGGCGCGGTCGGCACCCGGAAATCCGCGGGGGACGCGGCCGCGATGCCACTCTTCTCCTGAGTTGGCCACGGCGCACGAGCGGCTTCCGGTGCCCGGCCCCGGAAGCCCAGTCCCATGCGTGCATAACTCCTGCAGTTTGGCCACGTGGAGACCAGATCTCCCGGGAATCCGCGGGCGGCCCCCCGACTCGGATCCCAATCTGCAGGAGTTATGCACCGAGGCGACGGATGATCCCCGCCGGCGAGGTCGCGCCGGTCGCGTGGCGAGCCGGGGGTCAACTCAGGAAAAACCTGCGCATGAGGCTGCCCGCCCCCGGAAACACGGGGGTCCGCAGCCGCCGCAGCCCGAATCTCCTGAGTTAGCCACACCGCATCGGCGCGCCCGGACCGTCGAACCGCTGGGCGGCCCGACCCACGCACTCCCGGAGAATTCGCCGCCATCCCGATGGCTGGACCGGCAACGGCTAGCATGACGCCATGACTCTCCCCGAAGTTGTCGGTCTGCCCGCTGTCTTCGCCCTTCCCGGCGCCTGGGATCTCACCGGCCGCACGGCCCTGGTCACCGGGGCCGGCAGCGCCTCGGGCATCGGCTTCGCCGCCGCACGGATGCTCGGCGAGTTGGGCGCACAGGTCGTGCTCACCGCCACGACCGAACGGGTGCACGAGCGCGTGGCCGAGCTGTCCGCAATGGGTGTGCCGGCATCCGGCGTCGTCTGCACCCTCGACACCGAGGCCGGCGCGCTCGTGCTCGTCGACGCGCTCGCCACCGCGGGGCTGGCTCCCACGGTCCTGGTCAACAATGCGGGCATGGTCGCGGTCGGGGACGCCGAGATGCTGCACGGCGACATCAGCACGACCGAGGCGGGGGAGTGGGACCACGGCCTCGCGATCAACCTGTCGACCGCCTTCCACGCGACACGCACGGTGATCGGCTTCATGCACGCGGCCGCCTGGGGGCGCATCGTCACGGTGTCCAGTGTGAGCGGGCCGGTGATGGCGTCACGCGGAGACCTCACCTATGCCGCGGCGAAGGCCGGACTCGCCGGGCTCACCCGGGCGCTCGCCGTGGACGAAGCCTTGCTCGGCATCACCGCGAACGCGGTCGCGCCGGGCTGGATCCAGACCGGGTCACAGCTGGACAGCGAGGCGATCGAGGGGGCGCTTGTGCCGGTCGGGCGCAGCGGCACAGCGGCGGAGGTCGCATCCGTCATCGCATGGCTGGCCTCGCCGGGCGCGTCGTACGTGACCGGGCAGACGATCGTGGTCGACGGCGGCAACAGCGTGGCCGAGGAACGCCGGTAGGGAAGCCGGTTCGGCGACCGACTGGCAGGCGAGTGGGCGGCCATGGGGCGGCGAGCGAGCGGCTCGGGTGCGGTCCGGGTGCAGTTGAATGGACTGGTGACTTCCGCACTGATCGACCGCCTCCGCTCCGACCTCGCCACCGCCAACTACTCGGTCTCGGCCCTGACCGGACTGTGGGGCATCGAAGCGGATGCCGCGCTGCGCCGCAATCAGCGGGTTCCGGCGCTGCGGGCGCTCGCCGGCCTCCGGGAGAAGCTCGGGCACACCGAACCCTGCGCCACGCTGGCCCGGCTGTTCGTGCTCGGCCTGCCCGTCGACCGTGCGGACCTCGACGCCGCCCTCCCTGCGCTGGGCGCCGCCGGGGCGGAGGAGCTCGGCCTCGCGGCATCCGTCACGGTCGGCGACGCCGGTACCGGCGGATCCGGCGATGCCGGCGATGCCGCTGACACCGGTGACACCGCTGACACCGCTGACACCGGTGACACCGGCTACGAGTCCCACGCCGCTCTCCGCCCCCTGCTCGAACTGCGGCCGTACACCTTTGTGGACGCGCACGGCGCCGGAAGCTGGTGGATCGCGTCCGACCTGGGCGAGCTCGCACTCGGCCACGCGCTCGGCGAGAGCCATGTGCTCGGGGTGGGCGGGGCATCCCTCACCCTGAGCGGGCTGCTGATCCCCACCGAAGTGGTCAGCGCGCTCGACCTCGGGACCGGGTGCGGGATCCAGGCGATGCACGCGTCCCGGCACGCCGAACGGGTCGTCGCGACCGATATCTCCGCACGCGCACTCGAGCTCGCGGCCTTGAACGTGGAGCTCAACGGCATCGGCAACATAGAGTTCCGCCTGGGCAGTCTGTACGAACCGGTGGCGGGGGAACGGTTCGACCACATCATTTCCAACCCGCCGTTCGTGATCACCCCGCGGGTCGCGGGCGTGCCGAGCTACGAATATCGCGATGGCGGCATGGTCGGCGACGCCCTCGTCGAGGCGGTCGTGCGCGGCGCGGCCGACCACCTCACCCCGAACGGCGTGGCCCAGTTGCTCGGAAACTGGGAATACCACGCCCGCCAGGACGCCTTCGACCGCCTGGCGGGCTGGCTCGACGCCCCGGCGTCCTCGTCGCGCCGGTCGAACCCTGCGTCTTCGGCGATCACGGCGACCCCGGCGGTTTCGGCGCGCCCTGACGAATTCGACGGAGATTTTGCCCCAAACAGCTCGAATTCGCCACCTGCGACACCTCCGGGAGCAAAATCTCCGTCGAATTCGCACGAGGCCGTGCGGGCGACGGATGCCGCGGCCCTCGAGGCGTGGATCATCGAGCGGGAGGTGCAGCCGCCCACGCTCTACGCCGAGACCTGGATCCGCGACGGCGGCACCCGCGCCGACACCGCCGACTTCGACCGCCTCTACGGCGCCTGGCTGGACGATTTCGAGGCCCGCGGCGTGACACAGGTCGGCTTCGGCTACCTTCTGCTTCGGCGGCCGGCCGCCGCTCGGGTGCCCGGTGCGCCTGCCACGCCTGCCACGCCCGGGCCCGGCCTGCGCCGCCTCGAGCGCCTCCCCGGCGCCCTCGGCCACAACCCGGCCGGAATCGGCAGCTACCTCGCCGACTGCCTGGCCGCCCACGACTGGCAGGCGGCCACGGATGACGCCCACCTCGCCCGGGCCCGCCTCGTCGTCGCGCCCGACGTCACGGAAGAGCGGCACTACTGGCCCGGCCAGGAAGACCCGACCCTGATGACACTGCACCAGGGCAGCGGCTTCGGCCGGTCGATCCCGCTGGACACCGCACTCGCCGCGCTGGTCGGCGCCTGCGATGGCGACCTCGACGTCGGCTCCATCGTCGCGGCGCTCGCCCAGCTGCTCGAGGTCGACCAGCGCGAGCTCAGCGCGGACCTCCTGCCGAGGGTGCGTGAGCTGCTGACGGACGGTTTCCTGCAACTGCCGGTGCCGCCCGGGTAGCGCGAGCGGGCCGCCGGGATCCGGGCTGGCCGGCCCCCGAACCGCACCCACCCGCCGCCCGCCACCCGACCCCGCCCGCCATCCGCCCGCCATCCGCACCCATCCGCATCCGCCCGCCATCCGCCCGCCATCCGCACCCATCCGACCCCGCCCGCCATCCGCCCGCCATCCGC
>NZ_SOGW01000006.1:0-6038 GCF_004403075.1 Cryobacterium sp. TMT2-10
CCGCCTGGGGCCAGCGCCCCGGCGCCGAGCGCGCCGCCGTGCTGCACCGGGCCGGCCTCGCGCTCGCCGCGAACCGGGACCGCCTGATCGAGGTGATGGCGGCCGAAACCGGCAAGACCATCGCCGAGGGTGACCCGGAGGTGAGCGAGGCCGTCGACTTCGCCCACTACTACGCCGAACGCGCCAGGGACCTCGACTCCGTGCAGGGGGCCACCTTCGTGCCCTCGAAGCTGACCGTGGTCACCCCGCCCTGGAACTTCCCGGTCGCCATCTCCGCGGGCGGCGTGCTCGCCGCCCTCGCGGCGGGCTCCGGCGTCATCGTCAAGCCGGCCAAACTCGCCCAGCGCTCCGGCGCGGTGATGGTCGAGGCGCTCTGGGAGGCCGGCGTGCCGCGCGACCTGCTCGTGCTGGTGGACCTCGCCGACCGTGAGCTGGGCACCCGGCTGATCTCGCACCCGGCCGTGGACCGGGTCATCCTGACCGGCGCCTACGAGACCGCGCAGCTGTTCCGCAGCTTCCGCGAGGACCTGCCCCTGCTGGCCGAGACCAGCGGCAAGAACGCCATCATCGTCACCCCCTCCGCCGACCTCGACCTGGCCGCCGCCGACGTGATCAAGAGCGCGTTCGGCCACGCCGGGCAGAAGTGCTCGGCCGCGAGCCTGGTCATCCTGGTCGGTTCGGTCGCCAAATCCGAGCGCTTCCTCAGCCAGCTGACGGATGCCGCGACCTCCCTGCGCGTCGGCCGCCCGTCCGACCCGGTCACCCAGATGGGCCCGATCATCGAGCCGGCGGAGGGAAAGCTCCTGCACGCCCTGACCACGCTCGGCGTGGGCGAGCAGTGGCTGGTGGAGCCGAAGCAGCTCGACGAGTCCGGCGCCCTGTGGTCGCCCGGCATCCGCACGGGGGTCGCTCCCGGGTCCTACTTCCACCTGACCGAGTTCTTCGGCCCGGTGCTCGGCGTGATGCACGCCCGCAACCTGGCCGAGGCCATCCGGTTCCAGAACGCGGTGGACTACGGCCTCACGTCCGGGCTGCACTCGCTCGACTCCGCCGAACTGGCCGAGTGGGTGGACACGATCGAGGCCGGAAACCTCTACGTGAACCGCGGCATCACCGGCGCGGTCGTGCAGCGCCAGCCGTTCGGCGGCTGGAAGCGCTCTGCCGTCGGCGCGGGCACGAAGGCGGGCGGACCGAATTACCTTCACGGGCTCGGCAGTTGGGTGACCGACCCCGGCCGCAACTCCTCCACCCTGCACCTGCGCGGCCTGGACCAGACCGTCACCGACGTGATCGAGGCGGCGCAGACCGTGCTCGACTACGCCGACTTCGACGTGCTGCGCCGCTCTGCCCTGAGCGACGCCCTGGCCTGGCGCGAGGAGTTCGGCGTCGTGAAGGACGTCTCGAACCTCGGCCTCGAACGCAACCTGTTCCGCTACAGCCCGCTGCCCGTCACGGTGCGCCTGGCCGAAGACGGCACCCTCTCCGACCTGCTCCGGATCATCGCCGCGGCCACCCTGACCACGTCCCGGTTCGAGGTCAGCAGTGCCATCCCGGTGCCTCCGCTGGTGCGGAACGCGCTGTCCGAGCGTGAGATCCCGGTGACGGTGGAGAGCGACGCGGAATGGCTGGAGCGCGCGGCGGCCGGCGGCATCCGCACCAGCCGGGTGCGACTGATCGGCGGGGACCGGCTGACCGGGGCGACGCAGGCGGCATCCGCCCTCACCCACGCGCTCCGCGGCAGCCCGGACATCGCGATCTACGCGCACCCGGTCACCCAGGCCGGCCGGGTCGAGCTGCTGCCTTTTCTGCGTGAACAGGCGATCTCGATCACCGCCCACCGTTTCGGCAACCCCAGCACGCTCTCGGACGGGGTCATCTAGCCCGTCGCGGGGCGCCGTCGCCCGCACGGCGGCGGTGCCCCGGGCCCGGCACGAGTGACGGCGCAGGTCACGGCGCAGGTCACGGCGCAGGTAAAATGGGACCGTGACGGTCGCAGTATGCGGCTGCTCGGGGCAGGGATACGGACAACGAACAGGTTTCTGGTGCAGGATTGCCGGGCTGCGGGTTTCCAGCGCTGCAATTCGACAGGGGAATCAGAGTTGAACGGAAACGCCACGACGACGCACCGTAACGTCGCCCTGCTGTCGGTGGACAGCGAACTCGCCCCGCGGATCACGACCTCGGTCGAGATCGACGCCCGACTGCAGCCGGCGCTGAAGCGCCTGCGCCTGCCCAGCGGCCTGCTCCAGCGGGTGGCCGGCGTGCAGGAGCGCCGTAACTGGGCGCCCGGACAGGCGTTCGACGACGCGGCCGTGCTGGCCGGCCGGCGTGCCCTCCAGTCCGCCGGCATCGAGCCGGGCCAGGTCGGGCTGATGATCAACACCTCCGTGACCCGCAAGCACCTCGAGCCGTCGGTGGCCGTGCGCATCCACCACGGCCTCGGCCTGCCGTCCTCGGCCACCAACTTCGACATCGCCAACGCCTGCCTCGGTTTCGTCAACGGCATGACCCTGGCCGCGCAGCTGATCGACTCCGGGCAGGTGCAGTACGCCGTGGTCATCGACGGTGAGGACGCCGACGAGATCCAGTCCAACACGATCGACCGGCTGGGCCGCGCCGATATCAGCCGCAAGGACTTCATGAGCGAGTTCGCGAGCCTCACCCTCGGCTCCGGCGCCGCGGCGGCCGTGCTCGGGCCGGCGGACGCGCATCCGGAGGGCCATCGCATGCTCGGCGGGGTGACGCGCGCCGCGACCCAGTTCAACGGCCTCTGCGTCGGCAGCGTCGACGGCATGTTCACCGACGCCAAGGCGCTGCTCAAGGGCGGCATGGAACTCGTCGTCTCGGCCTGGACCGAGGCCAAACGCGACTGGAACTGGTCCGGCATGGACCGCTACATCCTGCACCAGGTGTCGGACGTGCACACCAACGCGATCATCAAGGCCACCGGCCTGGACCGTTCCCGGGTTCCGCTCACGTACCCGCTGCTCGGCAACGTCGGGCCGGCGTCGATCCCGATCACGCTCGCCGAGGAGGCGAAGCGGCTCTCACCCGGCGACCGGGTGCTGCTGATGGGCGTCGGGAGCGGCCTGAACACCGCCATGATGGAACTCGCCTGGTGAGCAGCAGCAGCAGCAGCCGCAGCACGAGCACCCGCACGAGCACCCGCACCGGCACCGGATACCGCCTGCCGCGGGCGGCCGAGACGACCGCCCCGGCGTCACTGCCGCCGCAGGGACTGCCCGGCCTCGACCCGGCCTTCTCCCGGCTGGTCACCGCTGCCGAGACCGCTGCCGAGACTGCTGCCGAGACCGGCGGGGAGCGACCGGCGAGCCGCACCTGGCACCTGCTCGACAACGCCGATCGGCTGGCCGAACTCGGGCTCACCCCGATCGGTACCGTGCTCTGCGTGCACGGCAACCCCACCTGGTCCTACCTCTGGCGTGACCTCGTCACCGCCGCGACGGATGCCGCCATCGCCGGCGGCCCGGCGTGGCGGGTCATCGCCGTCGACCAGCTCGACATGGGCTTCTCCGAGCGCACCGGGGCGCCGCGCCCGCTGGCCCGCCGGGTCGCCGACCTCGCCGACCTCACCGCCGAGCTCGGACTGGCCGGCCCCGTGCTCACCTTCGGCCACGACTGGGGCGGCGTGGTCTCGCTCGGCTGGGCGGTGGACCATCCGACCCTGCTCGCCGGGGTGCTGCTGCTGAACACCGCCGTGCACCAGCCGGAGGACGCGCCGATCCCGGCCCCGCTGCGGCTGGCCCTGCGCCACGGCGTGCTCGGCGCCGCAACGGTCGCCACGCCCGCGTTCCTGGAGACGACTCTCGCGCTCGCGCATCCGCCGCTCTCCGCCGCCGTGAAGCAGGCCTACCGCGCGCCCTACCGCGGGGCAGCGCGCCGCGGCGGCATCGGTGCGTTCGTCGCCGACATCCCCGTCGACGACGCGCACGAGAGTGCGGCCGAGCTCGTGCGCATCTCCACCGGGGTGCGCCGCCTGGACGTGCCGGCCCTGATGCTCTGGGGCCCGGCCGACCCGATCTTCAGCGACCGGTACCTCGACGACCTCGCGCAGCGCCTGCCGCAGGCCGACGTGCACCGGTTCGAGGGCGCCGGGCACCTGATCGCCGAGGACGTCGACTACGCCTCCGCCGCACTGACCTGGCTCGGCGACCACACCTTCGCCGCCCCGGACCCCCTGCCCGGAGCGGCCCTCCCCGCCGGAGGGCTCCCCGCCTCAATGTTCCCCGCCGGAGTGCCCGTTCCGGTCGAGAGTGCCCGTTCCGCGGGTCACTCTCGTCCGGAACGGGAACAGTCGGAGGGCTGGGCGGCGAGCGGGCAGCATCCGCTCTGGCACTACCTGGACGAGTTGCAGGGCAGCGACGACACCGCCCTCGTCGACATGGCCCCGCCGGGCGGCGGCGCACACCGCGTCGTCAGCTGGCGGCTGCTCTCCCGCCGGGTGCGGCAGCTCGCCGCGGGCCTGCACCTGATCGGCGTGCGCAAGGGCGACCGGGTCTCCCTGCTGATCCCGCCCGGCGCCGACCTGACCGCCGTGCTCTACGCCTGCGTGCGCATCGGCGCGATCGTGGTCGTGGCGGATGCCGGCCTCGGCCTGCGCGGCCTGACCCGGGCCGTGCGCGGCGCGCGTCCGGACCACGTGATCGGCGCCGCCCCCGGGTTGCTCGCCGCCCGGGCCCTCGACTGGCCCGGCCAGAAGATCGCCGTCGCCCGGTTCCCGAGCACGGTGGCCCGACTCCTCGACATCTCCTTCACCCTCGCCGAGATCATCGCGCTGGGCGCGGACGAGCAGCTGCCCGGGACGCCCGGGCCCGGCGACACGGCGGCCGTGCTCTTCACGTCCGGCTCGACCGGTCCGGCCAAGGGCGTCGTCTACACGCACGGCCAGCTCGCCGCGGTCAGCCACGCGCTGCACGCCCAGTACGACGTGGGCCTCGGCACCGGACTGGTGGCCGGTTTCGCCCCGTTCGCCCTGCTCGGCCCGGCCCTCGGCGCCCGCTCGGTGACCCCGGACATGGACGTGACCTCCCCGAAGACCCTGACCGCGACCGCCGTCGCCGCCGCGGTCGCCGCCATCGACGCGACCGTCGTCTTCCTCTCACCGGCCGCGCTCGCCAACGTCGTCGCCACCGAGGCCACGCTCAGCGCGGCCGACCACCGCAGCCTCGCCGGCGTGCGCAGCTTCCTCTCCGCCGGCGCGCCCGTCTCCGAGCCCCTGCTGGCCGCCGCGGCCCGCCTGATGCCCGGCGCCAGCGCCCACACCCCCTACGGCATGACCGAGGGACTCCTGATGACCGACATCTCCCTGGCGGGCATCCGCGAGGCGACGGCGGCGGTCAAGACCGAGGCGTCGGCGATCGCGGCGGCCACGCCCGGGTCGGTGACGACCGAGACAGCGGCGACGGCCGGGCCGGGCACGACCGAGACGACGGCGACGGATGCCCCGGCCGGCCCCGGCGGCGTCTGCGTCGGCCGTCCCGCGGCCACCACCGACCTCCGGATCAGCGCCCTCGACGCCACCGGTGCGGCTACCGGCGCCCTCGCCGAGACCCCCGGGATCACGGGGGAGATCGTCGTCTCCGCCCCCCACGTGAAGAACCACTACGACCGGCTCTGGCTGACCGATCGCGCCTCCCGCAGCGGCGTGACCCCGGGGCGGCGCTGGCACCGCACCGGCGATGTCGGGCACCTGGACGAGGCCGGACGGCTCTGGGTCGAGGGCCGCCTGCCGCACGTGATCACCAGCGCGGCCGGCGTGCTTACCCCGGTCGGACCCGAGCAGCGCCTCGAGCGCGTCGCCGTGGTGGCCCGCGCCGCCGTCGTCGGGGTCGGTCCGGCCGGCATCCAGCAGGTCGTCGCGGTCGTCGAGACCACGCCTGCGGCCCGCCGGGTGGGCCTGGCCGCCCCGGAACTGGCCGCCGCCGTGCGCGCAGCCGCCGGCGTGCCGCTCGCCGCGGTGCTGGTGGTGCCGCAGCTGCCCACCGATATCCGTCACAACTCGAAGATCGACCGCACCC
>NZ_SOGW01000114.1:0-6784 GCF_004403075.1 Cryobacterium sp. TMT2-10
GCCGAGGCCCCCGCCGCGCCGCCGCCTGCCGTGCCGACCAAGCCCCCCGATTCGCCGGCCGAGGCCCCCGCCGCGCCGCTTCCGGCCACTGCCGGCCCGCTCACCGCCGCGCAGGTCGAGACCATCCGCGCCGGCTACGCCTTCGCCGGGCCGGCACTGGGAATGGGGGCCCTCGTCAACGGCGACGCGCGCCCCGACGTGCCCATTCGCATCCCGTTGGCCATGACCAATAGGCACGGCCTCGTCGCCGGCGCCACCGGCACCGGAAAGACCAAGACCCTCCAGGTGCTGGCGGAGCAGCTCTCCGCCCACGGGGTCGCCGTGTTCGCCGCCGACATCAAGGGCGACCTGTCCGGCATCGCCACGGCGGGCACCCCGAACGAGAGGCTGCTCGCGCGAACGAAGGACATCGGCCAGGACTGGTCCGGCGAGGCGTCGCCCACCGAGTACTTCTCGCTCGGCGGGGTCGGCCGGGGCATCCCGGTGCGCGCCACGGTGGCGGGCTTCGGCCCGCTGCTGCTGAGCAAGGTGCTCGGTCTGAACGACACCCAGGAGTCCAGCCTAGGGCTCGTCTTCCATTACGCCGACCGGGCCGGCCTGCCCCTGCTCGACCTGACCGACCTGCGGGCGGTGCTCGGCTTCCTGATCAGCGATGCCGGCAAGGGCGAACTGACCGGCCTCGGCGGGTTGTCCCCGGCCACCGTGGGCGTCATCCTGCGCGAACTGATCACCTTTGCCGACCAGGGTGCCGACGTGTTCTTCGGCGAACCCGAGATCGACACCCGCGAGTTCCTCCGCACGACGGCGGACGGGCGGGGCATGATCAGCCTGCTCGAGGTGCCCGGCGTCGCCGACAAGCCCGCCCTGTTCTCCACCTTCCTGATGTGGCTGCTGGCCGACCTGTTCAACGACCTGCCCGAGGTGGGCGACCTGGACAAGCCCAAGCTCGTCTTCTTCTTCGACGAGGCGCATCTGCTGTTCAAGGACGCCTCGAAGGATTTCCTCGCCTCGATCACCCAGACCGTGCGGCTGATCCGTTCCAAGGGCGTCGGCATCTTCTTCGTCACCCAGACCCCCAAGGACGTGCCCGGGGAGGTGCTCGCGCAGCTCGGATCCCGGGTGCAGCACCAGCTGCGGGCCTTCACCCCGGATGACGCCAAGGCGTTGCGGGCGACCGTGTCGACCTACCCGAACTCCGGCTACGACCTCGAAGAGGTGCTGACCGGGCTGGGCACGGGCGAGGCGATCGTCACGGTGATGAACGAAAAGGGGGCGCCCAGCCCCGTCGCCTGGACCCGCCTGCGCGCGCCGCGGGGATCGATGGCGCCCACCGCGCCGGAGCAGATCGACGCCGCCGTGGCCGCTTCGCCCCTGTTGGCCGTCTACGGCGCCGCGATCGACCGCGACTCCGCCCGGGAGATGCTGGCCGTGAAGTTGGAAGCGGCGAACCGGGCCGCCGCTGCCGAGCAGGAAGCGCTCGCGCAGGCCAAAACGGCGGCGGCCGCCGAGAAGGCGCAGGACCTCCTCGACGCGAAGGCGGAGAAGGCGCAGAAGAAAGCGCAGGCCGAGTACGACCGGCTGATGCGGCAGACGAAGGGAACGACCCGCACCCGCACGAGTTCCCGCCCGCAGCAGAGCGTGCTCGAGCAGGTGCTCGGATCATCCGTCACCAAATCGATCCTGACCGGCGTCGTGGGCGGCATCTTCGGCACTCGCCGCCGGCGCTGACCGCAGTGAACGCGGCTGACCGCAGTGAGCGCGGCTGACCGCAGTGAGCGCGGCTGACCGCCGCCGACCGCCGCGAGCGCGGCGCCGGCGCTACTCCGCCCGGGTCGGCCGCCGCTCGAACCAGTACAACAGTTCGGGGCGCACCCGGTTGAGGTCCTGCAGGGTCATCGGCTCCGGCACCCGCACGACGGGGGCCGCCAGCTGGTCGACGACGGTTTCCATGGCGCCCTGCGAATAGAACTGGCCGCGCATGCGCAGCAGCAGGCGGCCGTCCGTGCCCGTGACGAAGAGCTGCGGATGCGTGTCGAGCGCCCCGCTCTGGTACAGATCCAGCAGCACGACGCTGCCGATCTCGTCCGTGTCGAAGTTGGTGACGCGGCCCAGGAAGCCTCGTTCCGAGATCCCCTCGCCGTCCACACGGATGACCGTGCGCGAGTAACCGAGGTACGCCAGCGCACAGAGACCGACGAGAACACCCTGGGCGGCGGCGATCGGCTGCCAGGTGCCGGTGGGAATGGTGAGCCAGAAAAGCACCGCGGAGACGGGTGCGACCAGGGCCAGCACGGAGAGCCCGGACTGGAGCAGAACCCGGCCGTAGGGTCGCAGAGCGTGTGTACGCATCCGCAATCCCCCGCTGAATCTCACCCTTGGTTCCCCCTCGCCGGTGTACTCAGATTATCGCTGTTTTGCGGATTCCGCGGCAGCCACCGCTTTGGGGGGCGGCCGTGAATCGGAAGTGGAGGAAGACGGCGCGCCGACACCCGGAAAGACGGCCCGTCGAACGCCCCAAGACGGCCCGCACCCGCCCCGCGGCGCGGCGCGGGAACCGTAGAGTAAGCAGGTGCAATCAAAGTCGGCGCGGACGAGCCGCGCGAGAACGCCGCGGGGCCGGTTGCACCCTGCCCAGGTGGTCACCGCGGGTTTCGCCGTGGCGATCCTGATCGGCACGGGCCTGCTGATGCTGCCGATCGCCTCGCCCGGGCCCGGCGGGGTGTCGTTCCTGGTGGCGGTCTTCACGGCGACCTCGGCGATCTGCGTGACGGGGCTCGTCACCGTCGACACGGCCACGGCCTGGTCAACCTTCGGTCAGGTCGTCATCCTGCTTCTGATCCAGATCGGCGGGTTCGGCATCATGACGTTCGCGTCCGTCATCGGGCTGGCCGTCGTGCGCAAGATGTCCCTGCGCTCGCGCATCACCACGGCGTCGGAGGCTGGCAGCCTCGGCCTCGAAGACGTGCGGGGCCTCATCCTCGGCGTCGTGCGCATCTCCCTGATCGTGGAACTCATCGTCGCGGTGCTCCTCAGCCTGCGATTCCTGATCGGCTACGGCGAGCCCCTCGGCCGAGCGGTCTGGCTCGGGGTGTTCCACTCGGTGTCTTCATTCAACAACGCCGGCTTCGGCCTGTTCAGCGACAGTCTCATCTCGTATGCCACCGACCCGTTCATCTGCCTTCCCGTTGCCGCCGCCATTATCATCGGCGGCCTCGGGTTCCCCGTGATCATGCAGTTGCGCAAGCACCTTCGGGCGCCGCTGCAGTGGACCATGAACACCCGGATCGTGCTGGTGGGCACGATCGCTCTCCTCGTGCTCGGCACCGTCTACATCACCGCGGTGGAGTGGTCGAACCCGGCCACGCTCGGCCCGCTGGACTGGCCGAGCAAACTCCTGGTGGGGTTCTTCCAGGCGGTGCAGACCCGCACGGCAGGCTTCAACAGCATCGACGTCGGGTCGATGGACTCCGCGAGCCTGCTGGGGATGGATGTGATGATGCTGATCGGTGGCGGCCCGGCCGGAACCGCGGGCGGCATCAAGATCACCACCTTCGCGGTGCTCTTCTTCATCATGCTGACCGAGATCCGCGGCGAGGTGGCGGTGAACGTGTTCGGCAAGCGCCTCTCGCGGTCCGTGCACCGCCAGGCGATCACGATCGTGCTCCTGGCCGTCGCCGTGATCACGGTATCCACCGTGGCCCTGATGCTGCTCACCGATTTCAGTCTCGACCAGCTCCTGTTCGAGGTGATCTCCGCCTTCGGCACCGTGGGCATGTCGACCGGGATCACCGCCAGCATGCCCGTCGCGGGCCAGGTCATCCTGATGCTGCTCATGTTCATCGGCCGGCTCGGGCCGATCGCGTTCGCGTCAGCTCTGGCCCTGCGAGAGCGCCGCACCACGTACGAATTACCGAAGGAGAGGCCCATCATTGGCTAAGTTTTCCCTGTTCGGGCACAACCAGCCCGCCCGCCTGGCGGAGGCCGACTCCGTCGTCGTGATCGGCCTGGGCCGGTTCGGCAGCTCGCTGGCCCTGGAGCTGATGGCCAGCGGCACCGAGGTGCTCGGCATCGACGGAGACGAGGAGATCGTGCAGGCGCACAACCGTCTGCTCACCCACGTCGTCCGCGCTGACTCCACCAAGGAGGAAACCCTCCGGCAGCTCTCGGTGCCCGAGTTCAGCAGTGCCGTCGTCGCCATCGGCGGCGACATCCAGGCGAACATCCTGACCGCGTCCCTGCTGCTGAAGCTCGGCATCCCCAACATCTGGGCGAAGGCTGTCAACGACCCGCACGGCGAGATCCTGCGCCAGATCGGAGTCTCCCACGTGATCTACCCCGAAAAGGACATGGGCAAGCGGGTCGCCCACCTCGTGCGCGGGGTGATGCAGGACTACATCGAGATCGACGAGAACTTCGCCCTGGTGAAGACGAGCCCGCCGAAGGAGATCATCGGCGTGCCGCTGGGGCAGTCGAGCGTGCGCACCATCCACGGCGTCACCGTCACCGCGTTCCACCGCCCGGGCGACGGCTGGAGCTACACGACCCTCGACACGCGGCTCGAAGCCGACGACGTCATCCTGATCGCCGGCGATGTGCGCAAGGTGGAGGCCTTCTCCCGGCTGACCTGAGGCCCACGGATGCCGCCGGCCGGCGACCCCGTCGGCGACCAGTTCGGCTGCCGCTCGGTCCGCCGCTCCGTCCGCCGCTCGGGCCCCGCTCGCCATCCGCCTGCCATCCGCCTGGCGGTGCCATGATGGCCCCATGAACTCCCCGGCACGGCCACCGTCCCCCTTCGCCGTCGAGACCCGCGGCCTCGTGAAGCGCTTCGGCGGCACGGTCGCGCTGGCCGGCGTCGACCTGGCCATCCCGGCGGGCAGCATCTTCGGCGTGATCGGCCCGAATGGCGCGGGCAAGACCACCACGATGCGGCTGCTGCTGGACATCATCCGTCCCACCTCGGGCCACCTCCGGGTGCTGGGAGAAGACCCTCGCGCCGGCGGGCCGAGGCTCCGCAGCCGGATCGGTTTCCTGCCCGGTGAGGTCTCCCTGCCGGGCCAGCTGACCGCCCGGCGGGTGCTGACGGACTTCGCGCGGATCAGCGGCCCGGTCGAGCCCGGGCGGGTCGACGAGCTGGCCGAGCGGCTCGGGCTCGACCTGGACCGGCGCGTGCGGCAGCTGTCCAAGGGCAACCGGCAGAAACTCAGCCTGGCGCAGGCGTTCCTGCACCGGCCGCGACTGCTCGTGCTCGACGAACCCACCAGCGGACTCGACCCGCTCGTGCAGCAGGAGTTCCAGGCCATGGCCCGGGAGGCCGCCGCGAACGGCCAGACGGTCTTCCTCAGTTCGCACGTGCTCAGCGAGGTGCAGGACACGGCCGACTCCGTCGCCATCCTGCGCCGGGGCCAGGTGGTGAAGACGGCCACCGTCACCGAGCTCCGCGAATCCGCCGTGCGCCACCTGCGAGTCGTCACCGAGGGCCTGACCGTGGCCGAGGCGCTCGAACGACTCTCACGGATGCCCGGGGTCGGCGGCGTCACCGCCCGCACCGTCGATCGTCCGGCCGGGTCGCTCCGGGTCGCTCCGGGTCGCCCCGGGTCGCCCCGTCCTTCACCGGAGCGTCCGGCACTCCCGCGGTCGTCGAATGCCGCGGCACGCTCGCCGGTCCCGTGCAGCCGTTCGTCGCCGCCGTCGCCGGGCTGTCCCTGCTCGACCTGAGCCTGGAGGAACCCAACCTGGAGGAAGCCGTGCTGGCGCTCTACTCCGAGGCGCCGGGGTCTGAGCCGCCGAGGTCTGAGCACCCGGCCTCTGAGCCGCCGAGGTCTGAGCACCCGGCCTCTGAGCCGCCGAGGTCCGAGCACCCGGCCTCCGAGCCCGGGGGGTGACTCCCGTGGCTAGCCGGATGCCCCTCTTCACGAAGGCGGCCCGGGACTCCTGGGCCGGCCTGCTCGGCTGGGTCCTGGCCATCGTGGTGTCCACGCTGGTGTACCTGCCGCTGTATCGCACCTTCGGTTCCTCCGCCATCCTCGACGACCTCATCAAGAGCATGCCGCAGGCGATGATCAGGGCGCTCAACTACGACCTGATCGCCACCGGCGCCGGCTACGTGCAGGCCACGATCTTTGGCCTGATCGGCTTCATCTTCCTGACGATCGCCGCGGTGAGCTGGGGCGCGCAGGCGGTCGGCGGCGACGAGGAGTCCGGTCGGCTCGAACTCACCCTCGCCCACGCGGTCACCCGCACCCAGATCGTGCTCGAGCGCGCGCTGGCCCTGGTCCTGCAGGTCCTCGTCCTCGCGGGAGTCACCCTGGTCATGGTGCTGCTGCTGAACGGCCCGGCGAATCTGAACGTCGATCCGGTCAAGGCGGTGGGGACATCCGTCGTCTTCGCGGCACTCACGCTTCTGTCGGGTGCCGTCGCGCTCGCCGTGGGGGCGTGGACCGGTCGCCGCCTGCCCGCCCTCGTCGCGGGCTCGGGGATCGCGGTGCTCGGCTATGCCCTGAACGGGATCGGCAACCAGAACCCCGACCTGGAATGGCTGCACCGGTACTCGCCCTACAACTGGGCGTTCGGCGACCAGCCGCTGCTCGATGGGGTCGACTGGGGCGCGGTGGCCCTGCTTTCCGGCCTCAGCCTGCTGCTCGTGGCGCTCGCCGTGGTCGGCCTGAACCGGCGGGACATCTCCGCCTGATCCCGGGTCGCGCTCGCAGGGTGCCGCCGTGCCCGTGCCGCCGTGCCGTGCCGCGCCGCCGTGCCGTGCCGCCGTGCCGTGCCGCCGTGCCGTGCC
>NZ_SOGW01000116.1:0-6802 GCF_004403075.1 Cryobacterium sp. TMT2-10
CCGGGGGAAGATCTGCTCGTGCTCGAGCTGACCGGCGGAAATGATCGTCCCGGCCTTGTCGAAGATGATCGCGCGGGTACTGGTGGTGCCCTGGTCGATGGCGATGACGTGTTCGGTCATGGACTAACTCCCTTGTCAGGTCGTAACGCTGCGTACTGGTGAGGCCGTGAGTGCTGGTGAGGCCGTGACTAGAAACGATAATCGGTGCGCACCCCCCACGGGGAAGGAACGACCGCCGCCCCCGGTGAGCCTGTGCGTCGCCGAGAGTCGACCCGGGCACTGTGCGAGCTGTGAACAGTCCGGGCCGGGAATTACCCGGCGACGGATGCGTTGAGATATAACTAGTAACAAGAAACGTGCTCCGGGGTCGGTGTGAATCCGAACCGGCGGTGAAAGTCCGCGACCCGTTCCGCTCCAGGGCGAAACGGTTGAGCTGGTGAAATTCCAGCACCGACGGTTAAAGTCCGGATGAGAGGCGCACGAGTCGATTGGCCTTCCCGGCCGATCGGCGGGTTTCGCCTTGCGCAACCCACACGGTGTTCAGCGCACCGAAAACCCGGAGTTCGTTCAGAAACGAACGAGGACCGGAAATGACCGACCAGGCGACGCTCGAGGCCGTTATGCGGCGTGCGCTCGAGTTGGCCGCGAACGGACCGGCCACGGGCCCGAACCCCCGCGTCGGCTGTGTCCTCCTCGACGCTTCCGGGCAGTTCCTGGCGGAGGGCTGGCACCGTGGCGCCGGCACGCCGCACGCCGAGGTGGATGCCCTCGCCCGGCTTTCGGCCGGAGCCGCCCGCGGCGCGACCGCCGTCGTCACCCTCGAACCCTGCAACCACACCGGGCGCACCGGGCCCTGTGCGCTCGCGCTGATCGACGCCGGCGTGGCCCGCGTGGTCTACGCGGTCGCCGACCCTGGGCCCGTCTCCGGCGGCGGAGCCGACCGACTGCGCTCCCACGGCGTCGACGTCGTCGGCGGGCTGCTCGCCGACGAGGTCGGGCCCTTCCTCGCCGACTGGCTCGTCGCGGCCCGGCTGGGACGACCGTTCGTTACGCTCAAGTGGGCGTCGAGCCTCGACGGCCGGGCAGCTGCCGCGGACGGGACGAGCCGCTGGATCACCGGGCCGGAAGCCCGCCAGGACGTGCACCGGCGCCGCTCGGCGGCCGACGCCATCCTCGTCGGCACCGGCACGGTGCTCGCCGACGACCCCGCGCTGACCGCCCGCGACGCCGACGGGCAGCTCCTGCCCGCGCAGCCGGTGCCGGTCGTGATCGGCGCCCGCGGCATCCCCGTGGGCGCCGCCGTGCGGGGCCACCCGCACTCGCCGCTGATCTTCGCCACCCACGACCTGCTCGCGGTGCTCGGCGAACTGCACCGGAGCGGCATCCGTCACGCTTTCATCGAGGGCGGGCCCACGCTCGCCAGCGCGTTCGTCGCGGCCGGCCTCGTGGACGAGTACCTCGTCTACCTGGCGCCCACGCTGCTCGGCGGCGGCCGGCTGGCCCTCGGCGACATCGGCGTCGCCGGCATTGACGAGCAGCGGCGACTGACCATCGAACACTACGTCCGGCTCGGCGAGGACCTCCTCGTCGTGGCCCGGCCCAGATAGGGGAAGCATGTTCACCGGAATCATCGAGGAACTCGGCCAGGTCGAGAAGGTCGAGCGCGGGGCGGATGCCGCCCGGCTCACCGTCCGCGGACCGCTGGTCGTGGCCGATGCGGGCCACGGGGACTCGATCTCGGTCAACGGCGTCTGCCTCACGGTCGTCGAGCGCACCGGTGACACGTTCACGGCCGATGTGATGGCCCAAACCCTCGCCATGTCCACCCTCGACGCGGTGCAGCCCGGCAGCCCGGTCAACCTCGAACGCGCCGCCCGGGTGGGCGACCGGCTGGGCGGACACATCGTGCAGGGCCACATCGACGGCACCAGCACCCTGCTGGGCGTCACCCCCGGCGATGCGTGGCGGGTGCTCCGGTTCAGCCTCTCCCCCGAACTGGCCCCGCTGGTCACCGGCAAAGGGTCAATCGCCGTCGACGGCGTCTCCCTGACCGTCAGCAACATCAGCCCGGCGAGCGAACCGGACCAGTGGTTCGAAGTCTCGCTCATCCCCGAAACCCTCACCGCCACGACGCTGGGACAGCGCGCGGCCGGCGATCGCGTCAACATAGAAACAGACATCCTGGCCCGCCACGTGGAGCGCATGCTCGCCCTGGCTGACGCAGGATCGAAAAGGAGCAACTCATGAGTCTCGCTGACATCCCCGCCGCCCTGGACGCACTCAGGTTGGGGAAACCGGTCATCGTCGCCGACGACGAGGGCCGTGAGAACGAGGGCGACGTGATCATCTCCGCCCAGCTGGCCACTCAGGAGTGGATCGCCTGGACGGTGCGCTACTCCTCCGGTTTCATCTGCGCGCCGATGACCAACGACCTCGCCGACAAGCTCGACCTGCCGGTGATGGTACTCAACAACGAGGATGCGCGCGGCACCAACTACACCGTGTCGGTCGACGCGGCGGACCGCCTCAGCACCGGGATCAGCGCGGGCGACCGCGCCCACACCCTGCGGGTGCTGGCCGACCCGGACTCCACGCCCGCCAGCGTGCACCGTCCCGGCCACATCATGCCGCTCCGTGCCCGGGACGGCGGCGTGCGTGAGCGCGATGGCCACACCGAGGCCGCCGTCGACCTGATGAAGCTCGCCGGACTCGTGCCGGTCGCCGCGATCTGCGAGATCGTTGCCGAGGACGGCGAGATGATGCGCCTGCCCGGGCTGCTCGAACTCGGCGAGCGCGAGGGGGTTCTCGTGATCACGATCAAGGACCTGATCGCGTACCTGCAGGAGTTCCACTGCGACACGGACCTGCCCACCGTCAGCCCGATCCTCGAGTCGCCGCGGGTGGACTTCGAGGTGGAGACCACCGTTCCCACCGTGCACGGGGCCTTCCAGGTGCGGGCCTACCGCGACCGGATGACCGGTGCGGACCATGTGGCCATCGTCTCCGGCACCCCCGCGAACGGCGCCCTCGTGCGCGTGCATTCCGAGTGCCTGACCGGGGAGGCGTTCGGGTCACTCAAGTGCGAGTGCGGACCCCAACTCGACGCGGCGCTCGAGACGATCCGGGTCGAGGGCGGAGTCGTCGTCTACCTGCGTGGCCAGGAGGGGCGCGGCATCGGCCTGATCAACAAGCTGCGCGCCTACAAACTGCAGGAGGAGGGGCTGGATACCTTCGACGCCAACCTCGCGCTGGGCCTGCCCGCGGATTCCCGCGACTACGGCGCCGCGACGGCCATCCTGCACGAGATGGGCATCTCCTCCGTGCGCCTGCTGACCAACAACCCGGAGAAGATGCGCCAGCTCGAGGCGCACGGCATCGAGGTGACCGAACGTGTGCCACTGGTGGTCGGCGTCGGCACCCACAATCAGGATTACCTGGCCGTCAAGCGCGACCGGATGGGCCACCACATCGCAGACAGCGACATGTTGAAGGGAATCACACTATGAGCGGAGCAGGCTCCCCCGAGATCAGCGTCGACGGAACCGGGCTGGACATCGTGATCGTCGCCGGACGGTGGCACGACGTGATCACCGACGGGCTGATCGCCGGTGCCACCCGGGTGCTCGAGGAATCCGGGGCCCGCCACTCCCTGGTGCGGGTGCCCGGCAGCTTCGAGTTGCCGGTGGCATGCAAGGTCGCCCTCGACAACGGCGCCGACGCGGTCGTCGCCCTCGGCGTGATCATCCGCGGCGGCACCCCGCACTTCGAGTACGTGTCGGCGGCGGCGACGGATGGCCTGACCCGGGTGGCGCTGGACGCCGGCAAGCCCGTGGGCTTCGGCGTGCTCACCCTCGACGACGAGCAGCAGGGCCTGGACCGGGTCGGCCTGCCCGGCTCGAAGGAGGACAAGGGCGCGGAGGCGGCTGCGGCGGCCATCGCGACCGCCCAGCTGTTGCAGAAGCTGCGGGGATACAGCTTCGACTGAACCCGTTCCGGTCGACAGTGCCCGTTCCGCGGGTCACTCTCGACCGGAACGGGCACTCTCAGTCGAGGAAGAGGGCGCGCAGGCGCCTGGTCGTGAAGACCAGGCCGAGCAGGATCATCACCAGGTAGTAGAGCACGTGCCAGAGCATGCCCACGTCGACCTGGCCGGTGGTCAGGCCGCGCACGAGCTCGATCCCGTGCCAGAGCGGCAGCACCTGGATCACGTACTGGATCGGCTGCGGGTAGACGCTCAGCGGATAGAACGTGGCTGAGAACAGGAACATCGGCAGCAGCAGGAAGTTGATCCAGTCCATCTGCTGGAACGTCTTCATGAAGCTCGTCACCGCCATCCCCACGCTCGCGAAGCCGAACGCGATCAGCAGCACGGCCGGCAGGGCGAGCAGCGCCCACCAGGACAGGTTCAGCCCGAGCACCTGCATCACCACCATGAACCCGGTGGCGTACAGCGCCCCACGGAGCAGGGCCAGTGAGATCTCGCCGAGCGCGACATCCAGCGGGCCCAGCGAGGTGGACAGCATCCCCTCGTAGAGCTTCGCGAACTGCATCTTGAAGAACACGTTCCAGGTGGAGTCGTAGATGGCGCCGTTCATCGCCGCGACCGCCAGCAGCGCCGGCGCGATGAACGCCGCGTAGGGAACCTCCTGGCCGGACTCGGTTGTGATCGTGCCGACCAGGGCGCCGAGGCCGAGCCCCATCGAGAGCAGGTAGAAGATCGGCTCGAAGAAGCCGCTGACCACGACCAGCCAGTTCGTGCTCCGCGTCGCCTGCCAGCCCCGCAGCATGACACTGCGAGCGTTGCCGGCGTAGAGGGCGCCGAGCGGGCGGGATGCCGCGGCATCCGTTCTCAGGTCGTCGATCCCGGTCATTTGTTCAGCCTCCTCGCGGCGACCCGGCGCGCCCAGGTCCAGCCCAGGGTCAGCAGAATCGCCAGGTAGAGCACGTGCGTCACACTCAGCCAGATCGGCTCGCTCGCCCCGTAGGTCAGCACCCGGGCGAGCTCGGTGCCGTGCCAGAGCGGGGAGATCCAGCCGATCCACTGCAGCCAGACCGGCAGCACGCTGAGCGGGAAGAAGGTGCCGGAGAACAGGGTCATCGGCAGGATGATGAACCGCATCACCATGGCCAGCTGACCGGTGTCCTCGGTCAGGGTGGCCGTGTACGCCATCAGCAGGGCGCCGAAGCCGAGCCCGGTGAGCAGGGCCGCGAAGACGGCCAGGAACCCGGCCGGGGACGGCACCGCCCCGAAGACCAGCATGAACGCGTAGTAGATGCCGCAGGTGACGCTCATCCGCAGGGCCACCGAGATGACGATGCCGTTGATGATCTGCCCGGGCTGGATCGGGGCGGCGTTCATGCCGTAGAACACCGGGTTCCACTTGAAGCCGAGCATGATCGGGTAGGTGAACTCCTCGCTGGCCACGGTGATCGCCGCGCTGCAGAGCAGGGCGGGGGCGACGAAGGCCAGGTAGCTGACCCCGGCCACCGCGTCCGGGCCCAGGTTGGCGTCGACGAGGGTGGCCAGGCCGACGCCCATCGCGTAGAGGTAGATCACCGGGTTGCCGATGGCGGTCACGACCACCGTCTGGGCGTAGGAGCGCATCACCCGGAAGCGGTGCTCGGCCACATACCAGGAACCCCAGCGCCGGGCGTGCCGGGTGGCACGGATGGCCTGGTCGCCGACGGAGCCGGGCGGGGGCGTGGGCGTGCTCATTCGATCAGGGTCCGCCCGGTCAGGCGCAGGAACACGTCTTCGAGGCTGGAGCGCCGCACCAGGCTGGTGATCGGTTTCAGCCCCGCGTCGATGATGCGCACCAGCTCGGACTCGCCGTTCTCGCTGTAGATCAGGATGCGGTCGGGCAGCACCTCGAGCCGGTCGCCCATCCCGGCGAGCTGCGCGGCCACGTCGGCGTTCAGGTCCGAGCCGAACCGCACCTCGAGCACCTCCCGGGACGAATAGGTGCGGATCAGCTGCGCCGGGGCGCCCTCGGCCATGATGACGCCCTTGTCGACGACGACCAGCCGGTCGCAGAGCTGCTCCGCCTCATCCATGTAGTGGGTGGTCAGCAGCAGGGTCGTGCCCTGTTCCTTGAGCCGGAACAGCCGGTCCCAGAGGATGTGCCTGGCCTGCGGGTCGAGCCCGGTGGTGGGCTCGTCGAGCAGGAGGATGCTCGGCTCGTTGATCAGGGCCCGGGCGATGGTCAGGCGCCGCTTCATGCCGCCGGACAGGGCGTCGACCCTCGCCTTCGCCTTGTCTTCCAGCTGCGCGAACGCGAGCAGCTCGTCGGCACGGCGGGCAACCTGGGCCCGCGGGAGGCCGAAGTAGCGCCCGTAGACGAGCAGGTTCTCCCGCACCCTCAGTTCGGTGTCGAGGTTGTCGGTCTGCGGCACGACGCCCAGGCGCGAGCGGATCTCCGGGCCGTACCGGTCCGGGTCCATGCCGAGGATGCGCAGGTCGCCGCCGGTGCGGGTGGAGACGGCCCCCACCATCCGCATGGTCGTGGATTTGCCGGCGCCGTTCGGGCCGAGCAACCCGAACGACTCTCCGGGAGCGACCTCGAAGGAGATGCCGTCGACGGCGGCGAAATCCTTGTACTTCTTGACGAGATTCTGGGCAACGATGACGGGCTCTGGCACAGTTCCCCACTGTAGACCGGGCGACCGACGCCGCGCGGGATGCGGTTAAGCTCAACTGGTGAGCACCCCGAACACGAACCCCCCGTCCTCTTCGACCCGCGAGGCATCCGCCCCGCCCGCCGCCCGGCCCGCCGCCCGGCCTGCCGCCCCGGCCGCTGCCCCG
>NZ_SOGW01000086.1:0-6926 GCF_004403075.1 Cryobacterium sp. TMT2-10
CCACGGACGCCGCGGGCACCGTCACCGGCCCCCTGGTGGCAAGGCCGACGCCCGCGGACCCGGTCGTCGGGCTGGTGCGCGCGGCGGTCCCGGCCGGGCTGCTCTCCGGCCTGCTCGCCGCCGGCGGCGTCCCCCTGATTTCGCGCGTTCGGAGACGATCCTGATGCGCGCCCGACTTGACGGTTCACACGGGGCTTCCGCCTCGAAGCGAAGCGCCGAGAAAGAGGGACCCGCCCGGGTTCGTCTCCTGCACCACACCCGAAAGGCACCCCAGTGAACACCAAGAAGATGATTGCGCTCTGCGCGACTGTCGGCGTGGCCATCTCCGGTCTTGTCATCGCGACCCCGGCCAACGCCGAGCCCGTCTCCAACAGCTACTCCATTGTCGGTTCCGACACCCTCGAGGACGTTGTCAGCGCCCTGGTCAACGGTTCCTCCCTCTCGGGAGCGTCCGTTCGGACGACGGCCAATGGGAACACCATCGGCTCCTTCGACGCGACCGGAACCCCCTACATCACGGCGAAAACCTCCGGCGTGCGTTTCGGCCGGCCGAATGGCTCGGGGGACGGCCGCACGGCCCTGCTCCGTTCCATTGACGGCGCCCCGTACACCTCCGGAACCGTCGGCGGGCCCGCGGGCGTCGTCATCACGGGCCAGGTCGACATCGCGCGTTCGTCCGGATCAGGCACTGTCGATCCGGCAGGCAGCCTGATTCAGGTGCCCTTCGGTCGAGACGCGATCGCCTACGCGTACGACAGCGGTTCGACGGCGGCCGGCATCAACACCATCGACACTGCGACCATGAAGAGCCTGTACACCTGCAGCGTCACCACTCTGGGCGGTGTCACGGTCACGCCCGTCATCCCGCAGGCCGGCTCCGGAACCCGCAAGGACTTCATGGCCAAGATCGGCGTCACGGACTCGACGCTGGGCTCCTGCGTCACCGTGGGTCAGGAGCATGACGCCTCCAACCTCGGCCTGAACGCCGTCATGCCCATGTCGGTGTCTCGCTGGGTCGCCATGAACACCGGGGCGAGCTTCCCCAAGAAAAAGGACACCACGGTTTTGGGCTCGCTTGTCGCCGGGGCCACCCCCGTCACGGGAACGGGTACCTCCATGGTTCCCAATGCGCCGTACTACGCCGACTCCCTGTGGGGACGCGACACGTACCTCGTCGTGCAGTACGCACGAGTCGACCCGTCGAACGCCGCGTACGACTCGACCCTGGCCGCAGTGCTCGATCCGACGAAGGGCCAGAGCCTGACCAACTCCCAGACGACTTTCGCCGCCAAGGCCGGTTCGCTGAAGAAGAAGTTCGGCATCCTGGCTCCCTCCACCACCACCGCCGTTCGCATCTCCAAGTGACCTACGTTCCAAGAACAGGACCTGTAACTACATGAAGCTCAATAAGAAGACGCGTTACGCCGCCGCCGGCGTCGTTTCCCTCGCCCTGGTTGCCGGGGCCTCGTCCGCGGCGAACGCCGCGCCGCAGATCAATGGTTCTGCCGCTCCCGTTTACATGTATGACACGAACGCGGCGCAGGTGCCGGATGGTCACGTCTGGGCATGGGATGACGAGCTCATCGGTTCGTCCACTCAGGGCGACATCAATGGCGAGTTCACTTGCCCGGCCGACAGCACGAACGTGTTCGCCTTCCTCGCCGCCCCCGGCACCGAGACGACTGTCCTCACTTGGAAGGCCTATGCGGGCCTCGGGTTCAATGGGGCCACGAAGAACGTGCTGAACCCCTTCCTCACACCGCTCTCACTCATCAACAACTCCCAGGGCGCGGCCAGGGCCGCCGGTGGTAACTACAGCCTCGGTCTCGCCTGCACGAAGTTTGACGGTGTCGCAGTGACAGCCGCTTTCTTCCGTTCGATCAGCGTCGTTCCGGTCACCGGCGCCTTCACGTTCCTGCCGCAGGCCGCTGTGGCGGCTCCGACGCCGACGCCCACTGCGACGCCGACTGCGACGCCGACTGCGACGCCGACTGCGACGCCGACTGCGACGCCGACGCCGACTGCGACGCCGAAGCCGACTGCGACGCCGACGCCGGGAGTGACGTCAGGCTCCTCGGACAGCTTCACGCCTGGCTCGTCGGGGACCCTGACGTCTGGCTCGTCGGATCGCCTTGGATCAACGACGAACCATGCTGACAAGGGGCTCGCGTCGACCGGAACGGCCAACACCCTGCCGTTCCTGGTCTCGGCCATGCTCGCCCTGGCGGCCGGAGCCGGCGTGATCATCGCGCGTCGTTTCCGCCGCGTAAAGAAGTAAACCGCACTCCGTACCACGGAAGGCCACGGGAACGAATGTCGTCCCGTGGCCTTCCGGCACGGGAGACGAGCGGGGACGGGAGCGTTTCCCCTTCGTTCGCCTCGCGTTCAGCACTCCGAAACCTCGAATGGACTAACTTGACTGTGCTCACATCCGCTGCCGCCCGCCGCCTACCGGCCGTGACCCTGACTGCAATGTCCTTGTTCCTCGGGCTGGCTTGGCTGGCCGTATTTCCGGCAAGCGCCCAAGCGGCCACGGATTCGCACGCGAGCAACAGCCACGACTTCCTCTACGTCAGCGGGCTCACCGTGCTCACCGAACCGACGATCGGGCCGGGCGGCGGGGACCTGGCCCTGGAGTTCACGATGAAGAACGTCAGCACTTCCCCGATCACCTCGAGCGTGCAGTTCCGGCTCGACAACGCGATCAACCAGCCCATCAAGACTCTCGACAAGGTCGAGGTCGCGAACCTCGCACCGGGGGAGACGCGCACCGTGACGGCGAACTTTAAAAGCGTCGGCCAGTGGACCTTCTATCGCGGCCATGTGACGATGACTCCGCCCGCGGACATTGACGGCACGGCCCTGTGGCCCTCGACCCGCGACTCGTTCACGCTCCTGCTGCCGTGGTTCCTCCTGGCGGTGCTCGTGCTCCTGGCCGCCCTCGTTCTGGCGGTGCGCCAGTTGCTTCGGCTGCGCCGGCTGGAACGACCGCTGCCCGGACTCGTACCCGGATACGGGACCGTCACATCGTGACGATCACCACAGCCCCCCGGCGGCTGAAGCTGCCAACGCCGCCGCGGCGGATGCCCCTGCCTCCACGCGCACCCGTGGTGTTGAGCGTCCGAGACCAGGCCGTTCGCACCGCGCTCACGATCGTTGCCGTGCTCATCTTCGGCTTTCTCGCCCACCTCACGATTTTCGGGCAGGTGCAGCACTTCGTCTCCCAGCAGCAGCTGACGAACTCCCTGCGGGCCGAACTCGCGCAGGGCACGGCGCCGGTCAGTGAGGGTACCGTGGACCGGGTTCTGCTGGCGGCGGGAGCCCCGGTGGCGCTGATCGACATCCCCGCGATCGGGGTGCACGAGGTGGTCGTCGAAGGAACCGACTCCGGCACCCTGCGGGCGGGACCGGGCCACCGCCGCGATACCGTACTGCCGGGCCAGGCGGGCTACAGCGTCATCATGGGCCGCGCAGCCGCCTATGGCGGACCTTTCGCCCGGTTGCAGGAGTTGCGACCGGGGCAGCAGTTCACGGTGATCACCGGCCAGGGCCGTCAGAAATTCTCCGTGCTCGGCGTTCGGTATGCGGGCGACCCGATGCCGGCTCCGCTCGGCGCGGGAAAGAGCCGCCTCGTCCTTGAGACGGCTCGCGGCCCGGCGTTTGTGCCGAGCGGGATCGCCCGGGTGGATGCTGAGCTCGTGTCGGAGACGAAACCCGCCGGCACGCGAGCGACCACGTTTGGGACCCTGCCTGCCGTCGACCGGGAGCTCGCCACCGACACCGAAACGGTCTGGGCGCTGGTGTTCGCCCTGCAGTTCCTGCTGCTGGTCGAGCTCGCCGCAGTGTGGGCCTACCGACGTGTCGGCCTCCGCAAGACCTGGACGGTTTTCCTTCCCGTCGTCACCGTGGGCGGCCTGTTCGTGGCCGACCAGGTGGTGCGCCTGCTTCCGAACCTGCTGTAGAAAAGATGGAGTCCATGAACGAGGAACTGACCAATGATGACCGCACGCAGGTGCTGCCGCTACCGACATCGCCACGGCAGCGGGACGGCCGGCTGCGCCCGCCGGCCCGCTCCGCCACCGACGCCGCGCCGACCGGGACGAGTCGCCTGTCCGTGCCGTGGCGTAAACGCCCGGCGGGCAAGGACCTGTCCCTGAACGCTTCCGGCCCTTCGGCCGTGCGGGATCCTGGCCCGTTGGCCACTCTGGAGGGCCGAAATGTGTCGGCCTGGTTCGGCGAACGCCAGGTGCTCGACCGGGTCAGCCTCACCATGCCCGCCGGAATCATCACCTCGCTGATCGGCCCCTCCGGCTGCGGCAAATCGACGTTCCTGCGCATCCTGAACCGTATGCACGAGCTGGTGCCCTCGGCGAGCCTGGCCGGCGAGGTGCTCCTCGACGGCGAGGACATCTACGACCCCGAACGCAAGCTGGTTGACGCCCGCAAGCACATCGGGATGGTGTTCCAGAAGCCCAACCCGTTCCCGGCAATGTCGATCTACGACAACGTCGTGGCCGGACTGACCCTCACCGGGCGGCGTGCCTCCGTTGACGAGAAGGACTTCCTCGTCGAGAGCTGCCTTACCAAAGCCGGCCTGTGGAAGGAGGTGCGCGACCGGCTGCGCGCCCCGGGCAGTGGCCTTTCGGGCGGGCAGCAGCAGCGCCTCTGCATTGCCCGCTCCCTCGCCGTCACCCCGCGGATCCTCCTGATGGACGAGCCATGCTCGGCCCTCGATCCCACCTCAACCCGCGTCATTGAGGAGACGATGCTCGAGCTGGCCCGCGAGGTCACCATCGTCATCGTGACCCACAACATGCAGCAGGCACAGCGGGTCTCCCAGAACTGCGCGTTTTTCCTCGCTGCCCAGGGGGCTCCCGGCGGGATCGTCGAGCACGGGCCCACCGACGCGATGTTTGGCAACCCGATCGACAGCCGCACGGCCGATTACGTCAACGGCCGGTTCGGGTAGTCCGGTATCAAGGCCCGGTGGGCGCACTAGAATTGATCATGACTTCCGATGGCTTTGCCGAGATCGAGCGCAAATTCGACGTCAATGCGGCCACCGTGCTGCCCGCCCTGCACGACCTCCCGGGCGTCACCCACGTCGAGCCGCCGGTCGAGCATGACCTCGACGCCCTGTACTACGACACCGACGACCTTGCCCTCGCGAACCGGCGGATGACGCTGCGCCGTCGCACCGGGGGAGACGACGCCGGCTGGCACCTCAAGTTGCCCGTGTCCGTCGACGAGCGCCGCGAAATGCGTGAGCCGCTGGGCAGCGACCCGGCGCAAATCCCGGAGCCTATTCTCAACCTGGTCAGGGTCTTCCTGCGTGGACGGGTGCTGGTGCCGGTGGTGCGCCTGCACACCCGCCGCGTCGTGCACCTCCTGGTCGGCAAGAACGAGCGGGTGCTCGCCGAGGTCTGTGACGACGAAGTGGAGGCCGAGCGGTTCGGCACCGGGGCCGGTGGTGCAGATGCGTTCCAGCAGAGCTGGCGCGAGTGGGAAGTCGAGCTCGTCAACGGCTCGAGGGCGCTGTTGGACGCAGCCCAGGAGCGGTTGTCTTCGGTCGGCGTCGAGCCGGCGACGAGCCCGTCCAAGCTCGCCCGGGCCCTGGGCGACCGGGCCCCCGTGCTCGGGGCGCCCGTCTCGTTCCGGCCGACCCGCAAGAGTTCGACCCGAACCGTGCTGCTCGCCTACCTGCACGAACAGGTCGAAGCCATCAGCGCGCAGGATGCTCGGGTGCGTGAGAACGACGTCGAGGCGGTGCACCGGATGCGGGTGGCCACCCGGCGCCTGCGCTCAGCCCTGGCCACCTACCGCGACTTCTTGGACACCGATGTCACGGCGCCGCTGCGCGTCGAACTGCGCTGGATCGCCGGGGTCCTCGGCGGGGCCAGGGACGCGCAGGTGATCCAGCAGCGCCTTGCGCACCGGCTGGCCGAGGAGCCGGAGAACCTCGTGGCCGGACCGGTGGTACAGCGCGTCGACGGCCACTTCGGCACGGTCATTCGTGCCGCCCGGGGCGATGCCCTGGCGGCGCTGAACTCCGACCGGTACTTCCGGCTGCTCGACAGCCTGGACGCGCTGCTGGCGTCACCGCCGCTGCTCCCGGACGCCGCTAAGCGCGCGGACCGGGTCATCCCCACGCTGATCCGGGCCGATTGGAAGAGGCTGCGGGCATCCGTGCGCACCGCTCGACTGACCCCCGCCGGTACCGCCCGGGACGCGGCGTTGCACGAGGCGCGGAAGCGGGCCAAGCGGCTGCGGTACGCGGCCGAGACGGCCGCCCCGCTGCGTCGCCGCCGCGCCACGCGGCTGGTGGCCGCCGCACGTCAGGTGCAGGACACGCTCGGCGACCACCAGGACAGCGTCGTCGCCCGCGGCGTGCTACTCAACCTCGGCATGGCCGCATTCCTGCACAGCGAGAACGCGTTCACCTATGGGCGGCTGCACGCCGTGGAACAGACCGGTGCCGCAGCGACCGAGGCGCGGTTCTTCCGTTCCTGGGCGGACTTCCCCTCCGCCTCCCTGAAAAAGTAGCCGGTCCCGGCGCGGATTCACTCCTCCACAATGCCTGTTTGATCAGGTTATCCACAGTGTGCACGGCTGCCGGGGGAGTGTCGGTGGCCGCCTCTAGCGTGGTCCTCATGAAGCCGTCAGTGTTCGAAGAGCGAGAGGCCATGGGCCGGCATTTCGACGCGATCGCGGAGGCCGAGCGGGACATCGCCGTGGCCTTCGCCCGGCGGGCGGAACGGGTCGAGGATGCCCGCCGGTTCGGGCAGGCCATCGCCCACCACAATGCCCGGGTGCCGGGTGCGCGGCGAGACGCACGTGAGGTCGCCGAACGGGAGTTCTCGAGCGAGCTGGCCTGCACGATCCGGGTGCCGCAGCGCACGGCGGAGAACCTGGTCGCGGAGAGCCGG
>NZ_SOGW01000108.1:0-7547 GCF_004403075.1 Cryobacterium sp. TMT2-10
AGCCGCGCCCGCCGCAGCGCCAGCCGCAGCGCCAGCCACACCGCCCGCCGCACCGCCCGCAGCAGCCCCCGCAGCAAGGGCAGCAGCGCCCGCACCCGCAGCCGGCTCGGCCGCGATGTGGACGAGTTCGAAGTCGTCGACGTCCGGCCGGAACTCGTCCACGCCGGGAGAGGTCGATACCGGCGGCAGATACGGCACCGGCAGGGGGGTGAAGTCGAGCACCTCGAGCAGTTCGTCGACGTCGATGTGCTTGGGGCTGAGCCCGCCGCGGAGCACATTGTCCGACGCCGCCATCAACTCCACGCCGAGACCGGACAGGTAGGCGTGGATGTTGCCGGCCGGCAAATACAGCACCTCGCCGCGCTTGAGCGAGACCCGGTTGGTCAGCAGGGAGATCACGATGCCGGGGTCTCCCGGGTAAGCGCGGGCGAGGTCCCGCACGGTGGCGAACTCGAGCGGGAACTCGATGATGGCGCCGCCCTCGGCCAGGTACGTGGCGCTGTCGGCGAGCAGCACGACGCGTTCGACCAGCCAGGCCACCTCGCCGGAGTCTCCGCCGCGGCCGTCACGCAGCAGCCAGTCGACGCAGTCGCGCAGCGCGTCCGGTCCGAGCAGGTGGCGTTCGAGGGCGTCGAGGGCGCCGGGCTGCGGGTCGTCCGAGGCCACGTCGAGCGCCCGGAGTTCGCCGAGGATGCGCCGGATCTCGGTCAGCTCGCGAAAACCGCAGAGCGCCTCGAAGGTGTCGCTCAGGGCGAAGATCACCTCGGGCTTGTGGAACGGGTCGCGGTAGTTGCGGTCGGCCGCGGTCTGCGGGATACCGGCTGCGTTCTCCAGGGCGAAGCCGCTGCGCGCACGCTCACTGGTCGGGTGCGCCTGCAGCGAGAGGGGACTCTGCGCGGCGAGCACCTTCAGCAGGAACGGCAGCCGCGGCGGAGCCGACCCGGCGGGCGAACCGTTCGCGTGCGCGGCCGCCGCTGCGCCGAGGGCGACCTCGGGGGACGCCGTGATCCAGTCCAGCAGCGTGCGGTGCCCGCCGACCTGGGCCGGGTCGACGATCAGCGAGGGCGACCCGGGATGCGCGCCCAGCCAGAGCTCGGCCTCCGGTTTACCCGACGGAGCGTAGCCGAGCAGTCCGGAGATGGCGGTGGTCGATCCCCAGGCGTAGTCCCGCGGCGAATTGGTGATGCCCACAAACATGGTTGGCTCCTGCACTGTTCGGTTTAGACCAAACTACCAAGGGCTTTCGGCCAGGCCAGGGGCCCACCTAGGCTGGCGAGAATTCGCCGACCGCCGCAAGCGAGGCCGTCGCCCTCTGCAATGGAGCACCAGATGAACTTCGAGCTACTTCCCAGCGACTTCTTCGGCTACGAGAATCTGCTCACCGATCAGGAGAAAACCGCGCTGACCAATCTGCGCGCCTACCTCGAGTCCGACGTGCGGCCGATCGTGAACGGATGCTGGGAGCGCGCCGAATTCCCGGCCGAGGTCATCCGCCCGCTGGCGCAGCTCGGGGCCTACTCGTTCGGCTGGCCCGAGACCCGCCCGTTCGAGAACTCGGCCGTGTTCCGCGGTTTCGTCGCCCTGGAGGTCGCCCGGGTGGACGCATCCGTCGCCACCTTCGTCGGTGTGCAGAACGGGCTGGCCTGCGGCACGATCGCGGCGACGGGATCTCAGGAGCAGCGCGACGAGTGGCTGCCGCGGCTGGCTTCGGGCGAGATCGTCGGCGCCTTCGGCCTGACCGAGCCGTTCTCCGGCTCCGACGCGGCCCAGGGGCTGCGCACCACGGCGACCCGAACCGGCGACACCTGGCTGCTCAACGGGGAGAAGCGCTGGATCGGCAACGCCACCTTCTCCGACATCACCATCATCTGGGCGAAGGACACCGCCGACGGCATGGTGAAGGGCTTCCTCGTGCCCACCGACACGGCCGGGTACTCGGCGACGAAGATCGACGGCAAGATCAGCCTGCGCGCAGTGCAGAACGCGGACATCGTACTGGAGAACGTGGTCGTGCCCGAGCGCAACCGGCTGCAGAACGCGAACTCGTTCCGGGACACCGCCAAGGTGCTGCGCCTGACCCGGGCCGAGGTGGCCTGGGCCGCCGTCGGCACCTCGATCGGCGCCTACGAGGCCGCGGTCGCCTACGCGAAAGAGCGCGTGCAGTTCGGCAAGGAGATCGGCGGGCACCAGCTCGTGCAGGACCTGCTGGTGAAGTCGCTCGGCAACATCACCGCCAGCTTGGGCATGGTGGTGCGGGTGTCGCAGATGCTCGACGAGGGCAGCCAGCGCGACGAGCACGCCGCCCTGGCGAAGCTGTACACGACGGCACGGATGCGCGAAACGGTCGCCTGGTGCCGCGAACTCTTCGGCGGGAACGGCATCGTCCTCGACTATGACGTGGCCCGCTTCTTCGCCGACGCCGAGGCCGTGTACTCGTACGAGGGCACCAGGGAGATGAACACGCTGATCGTCGGGCGCAGCATCACCGGCCAGGCGGCCTTCGTCTAGCAGAGCGGGAGGGCGGGAGCCCGCACGCCCCTCTCCCGCCCGAGCCGCTCTCCCGCCCGCGCCCTGAACGAATTCGACGGAGATTTTGCCGAAATCGGACCCTAACGGCCCGAAATTGGACTTTTACAGAAGAATCTCCGTCGAATTGGTTAGGAGAGGGTGAGGAAGAGCTTCTCCAGCTCGTCGACCGTGAGGGAGTTCTGCCCATCCGGGTTGTCGAGGCATTCCCGCATCGCCGTCGACACGATCACGAACCCGGCCCGGTCGAGCGCGCTCGATACGGCGGCGAGCTGGGTGACGACGTCCTTGCAGCTGCCGCCGGCCTCGACCGCGGTGATGACCGCCCCGAGCTGGCCCTGGGCCCGGCGCAGCCGGTTGACGATCTTCTTCTGGTTCTGGTCGGGTTCCATGATCAGGCCTTTCGGGCGAAGGTGGCGGGGGTGAGGGTGGAGACGCCGGCCGTCCAGGTGCGGTAGCCGCCGTCGAGGTTCAGCACGTCCCGGCCGTTCTGGCTGAGGATGCGGGCCGCGGTGTGTCCGCGCTGCCCCACCTGGCAGTGCACGACCAGGGTTCCGGCGGGCAGTTCGCCGAGGCGCTCGCGCAGCTCGTCCAGGGGCACGTTGACGGCGCCCGGGATGCTGCCGGCGGCGAATTCGCCGGCCGTACGCACGTCCACCAGGGTGGCGCCGGCCGCCTGGGCGGCCTCCAGCTCGTGCCACTGCAGATTGCGGGTCGTTCCGGCGGCGAGGTTCGCGGCGACGTAGCCGAGCTGGTTGATCGGGTCCTTCGCCGAGCCGTACTGCGGCGCGTAGGCGAGTTCGAGGCGGGTCAGGGCGGATGCCGTCAGCCCGCCCGTCATCGCCGTCGCCAGGATGTCGATGCGCTTGTCGACGCCGCTGCCGCCGATGATCTGGGCGCCCAGGATGGCATCCGACTCCGGGTCCACCAGGAGCTTCATCGACATGGTCTCGGCACCCGGGTAATAGGTGGCGTGCGAGGCCGGGTGGGTGTGCACGACCCGGTGCGCGCGGCCCTGGGCGACGAGGCGTTTCTCGCTCCAGCCGACCATGGCCGCCGTGAGGCCGAAGACGCCGACGATGGCGGTGCCGAGGGCCGGCGACGCCGGCTCCGGCGTTCCGGCGATGCTGTCGGCGGTCGCCCGGCCGTGCCGGTTCGCGAGCCCGGCCATGGTGATCAGGGTGCCCTGGCCGCTGATGGCGTCGATCTTCTCGACCCCGTCGCCGACGGCCCAGATCGAGGGGTCGTTCGTCTGCTGGGTGTCGTCGACCTCGATTCCGCCGCTGGCGCCGATGGTGAGCCCGGCCCGGGAGGCGAGGGAGGTGTCGGGGACGACACCGACGGAGTCGATCACGAGGTCGGCGGGCACGATGGTGCCGTCGCTGAGCTCGACTCCCCCGTTCGCGGCGGCCACGACCGTGCTGTGCAGCCGCACGTCGACGCCGCGGGCGCGCAGCTCGTCGAGCACCGGCGCGGCCATTTCGACGTCGAGGGGGCCGAAGACCTGGGCGCCGAACTCCACCAGGGTCACGGCGACTCCGCGGTGCACGAGGTTCTCGACGGCCTCGAGGCCGATGAAGCCCGCACCGATCACCACGGCGGATGCCGGGCCGGTGATGTCGCGGAGCAGGGCGTCGATGTGGTCGACGTCGTCGACCGTGCGCAGGGTGCGTGTGGCGAGCCCGGCCGGGGTGATCCCCGTGCGGGCGGTCGCGCCGGCCGCGAGGATGAGCCGGTCGTAGGCCTCCACGGTTTCGACGCCGGTCTGGGTGTGGCGCACGGAGACGGTCTTCGCGTCGCGGTCGATGCCGGTCACCTCGTGGTCGACGCGCACGTCCAGGTTGAACCGGGCGGCCAGCGAGGCGGGGGTCTGGAGCAGCAGGTTCTGGCGGTCCTGGATCACGCCGCCGACGTAATACGGCAAACCGCAGTTCGCGAATGACACATAGTGCCCGCGTTCGAATACAATGATTTCACCCGTCTCGTCCAGCCGCCGCAATCGCGTAGCCGCCGACATACCGCCTGCAACTCCGCCAACAATGAGTGTTTTCACAAGTGCCTCCGGGATAAGCATACCCCCCGGGGTATTAAAAGTGACGAAAAGTGACCCCGCCTCGCCACTACCCTTAGTGTCATGCCCTCTGTCCAGAGCCGTTTCGTCGTTCGCACCTTCGCGACCCTCGTGTTCTTCTCCGTTCTGGCCGGGCAATTCTGGCGCAGCCTGCTCGGCTGGTGGGGCTACGGCGCGATCGTTCTGATCATCGGCGCCGGCATCCTCATCGGCCTCGTCCGCCTGAAGCCGGACTGGATGTGGCCCCGGTTCCCGAAGTCGCTGATCGCGTTTCTCGGGCTGGCCACCCTGTCGCTGGTCTGGACGAACTACCTGGGCGCGTCCCTGATCGGCATCACACTGCAGTGGGTGACCACCTTCGCCGCACTCTTCCTCGCCCTCTGCCTGACCTGGACCGAACTTCTGCGCACCCTCGGCGCGGCCCTGCGCTGGGCGCTCGGGCTGTCCCTGGTCTTCGAGGTGACCGTCGGGCTCTTCGTGCGGCAGCCCGTGCTCCCGTTCTGGGTCGACTACGGCACCGACACGGTGCCGCAGGCCTTCTACTGGTCACGCGGGCTCCTCTTCCAAGGCGGGCCGATCGAGGGCATCGTCGCCAACCGCAACCTGCTCGGCTTCCTGGCCCTCCTCGCCGTGATCGTCTTCGCCCTGCAGCTGGCGGCCGGAACCGTGCGCCGCGGCTGGGGCGTGGCCTGGCTGTCCCTCGCCGTGCTGATCCTGGTGCTGACCCGGTCCGCGACCGTCAGCTTCGCCGCCGTCGTCGTGGCCGTGGTGCTCGGCCTCGCGCTCTGGGCCCGTCGCCGCGGCCCGGACCGGAGAGGCGTCGTCTACCTGACGGCCGCGGCATCCGTCGTCGCCGTGTCCGCGGCGTTGGCCGCCCTCGCCCCCCGGATCCTGCCGCTGCTGGGCAAGAGCGCGGACCTCACCGGCCGCCTGGACATCTGGCGGAGCGTGATCGACCTGGCCGGTCAGCGCCCGGTGCAGGGCTGGGGCTGGGTGAGCTACTGGGCGCCGTGGGCCGAGCCGTTCAAGGGTCTCGCGGTGCGCCGGGGCGTCGTCTACCTGCAGGCCCACAACGCCTGGCTCGACGTCTGGCTGCAACTGGGTATCCTCGGCCTGATCATCTTCATCGCCCTGGTGCTGTCGACGCTGTGGCGGTCCTGGCTCCTCGCCGTCGACCGGCCGCGCCGCACCGTTGCCGACACTGCGCCGTACACGGTCTCCTCGCTGCTGCCGCTGCTGCTGCTGACCGCTCTCCTCGCGCAGAGCGTCGCCGAGAGCCGGATGCTGATCGAGTCCGGCTGGGTTCTTCTGGTGGTGCTCGCCGTGACGACCAAGAGAGCCCAGTCATCCGTTCAGACGCTGCCGTGAGCGGTAGCGTGGAACAGCCATGACCTACCGCGCGAACCGACCCGCCGCTCCGGCCCCGTTCACGCGCCTGTTCGCGTCACCGAAGTTCGCGGCCGCACTGACCGTGCTCATCCTCGGCTTCGCGTTCGGCACCCACGCCGTGCGCAGCCTGATCGGCTGGCCCGGCCTGCTGGGCGTGCTGGTCGGGCTGGTGGCACTGGCGGCGTTCTCGCTCAGCGCCCGCTGGGCCAGCATCGACTGGCACGGGCTGCTGCCGATCTCGATCATGGTCTTCGTGGGCTGGTGCGCCCTGTCGTTGCTCTGGACGGGCTACCCGTTCGAGACCCTCAGCGCCGTGCTCTACCAGCTGGCCTTCACGTTCCTGGCCGTCTACATCGCCCTGGCCCGCGACACCATCCAGATCGTGCGCGCCACCGGGGACGTGCTGCGCTTTCTGCTCGTGGCGTCCCTGGCGCTGGAGGTGCTGTCCGGGCTCCTGCTCGACCTGCCCATCGCCTTCCTCGGCATCCAGGGCAATATCGCCACCCTGGGGCCGGTGCAGGGCCTCTTCGGCTCCCGCAACCTGTTCGGGCTCGTCTCGCTGATCGCCGGGGTCACCTTCGTGGTCGAGCTGCGGTCCCGGTCGGTCCCCCGGTCAATCGGCGTCGGCTCGATCGCCCTCGCCGGCTTCGCCCTGCTGCTCACCCGCTCCCCCGTCATGCTGGTCGTCGCGCTCTTCGTGGGGGTCGCGGCGCTGGCCCTGTACTGGCTGCGCCACACGCCGGCCGAGGGCCGGTGGATCCTGCAGATCGGGCTGCTCATCACCTCCGCGGTCGCCGGCATCGCGGGGTTCATCGCCCGGGCGCGCATCACCGAACTGCTGAACGCGGGCAGCGAATTCGAGGTACGGTCGACGCTGTGGAGCGAAATGTGGCGTCTGGGCCGGCTGCATCCGTTGGAGGGATGGGGCTGGGCCGGGCTCTGGCCGGCCCAGGTGACCCCGTACGGCTGGCTGGACTTCGTGACCGGGCGGGAGCACACCTCCGGGCTGAACGCCTTCCTCGACGTCTACTTCCAGGTCGGGCTGGTCGGCCTGCTCGCCTTCCTCGCCCTGGTCGGGCTCGCGTTCTGGCGGTCCTGGCTGCTCGCCTCGGACAAGCGCCCGGTGGTCTACGTGTGGTCGCCGCTGATCCTGGTGCTGCTACTGGTCACCTCGGCGGCGGAGAGCACCGTGCTGGTCGAGTTCGGCTGGCTGCTCCTGCTGATCTGCGCGGTCAAGGCCGCGCAGGGCAAGAGCTGGCGCAGCCTGCTGCAGCCCAGCCCGCACCGCTACCACGAGTAGCGGGCCGCGCGCCCGGAAAACGGCAGCCGAGACCGCGACCGCCGCAGCAGCCGCAGCGGCAGCTCAGACCGGCTGGGTCAGGTCGCGCAGCACGTCCTGCAGGCCGAGCCCGAACCGGACGTAGTCGCCGGCGCGCCAGCCCGCGAGCACGGGCGCCAGCCGGGCCGGACGCAGGGCCGGGAGGGTGCTGCGCCGGCGTTCGTGCGCCAGCTTGGCGTCGATCAGGGCGAGTGTGGCGGCCGACGGCGCCGGCTGCAGCAG
>NZ_SOGW01000008.1:0-7684 GCF_004403075.1 Cryobacterium sp. TMT2-10
AGATCTGGATGACGCCGTGGGCGTCGGTGGCGATGCTGGAGAAGTTGGCGCTGTTGAAGATCGCATTCTGCAGCGCACCCGCCTTCAACAGCTCCTCCTGGCGTCGCAGCTCTCGCAGGCCAGAGTCGACTTTCGGCACATTTCCTCCCACATACAGTCAGACTTCAGAGCCGGCCCGGAGCGGGAGTGGGGGTGCCACCTAGTTTTTTATACCACAAATCGTGATGGGACGCTGGAGCATGGATACCGGCGAAGGCCACGTTTACATCGGCCGCGACACGATCGAGAAGGCGCTGACGCCCTATGCGGCAATCGCCGCGCTGGAGCCCGTGCTGACCGCCGGATTCGACCCCGAGCAGGATGCCCCGCGCACCCGGGTGGACCTCGTCCGGGCAGCTGCTACAGATACCGTCCACCCTGAGCGAGTACGTCGGCAGCAAACTCCTCACGATCACTCCCGAGAATGCCCGCGCCGGCCGCCCGGTCATCCAGGGCCTCTACCTCCTGTTCGGCGGCGGTGACCAGAGGCCGCTCGCCGTCCTCGACAGTATGGCGCTGACCAACGTGCGCACCGCCGCTGTGTCCGGGATGGGTGCTCGCCGACTGGCCGCGCCAGGGCGAAGCGCCTCGTCGTTTTCGGCACCGAAGTCCAGGCGCGGGAGCACATCCGAGCCTTCACCGGGCTCTTCGACCTGACGGTCGTCGAGATCGTCGGACGGACGGCCGCACATGCGGAGCGGCTGGCCGCACTCGTTCGCGGGCTCGGCCTCGAGGCCCCGGGTCGGCGACGCCGAGGCGGTCGCCCGGGCGGACATCATCCTCTGCTGCACCGCCACCTCAGAGCCGCTCCTCGACGGGGTGCTGTCGGACCCGAAGTTTTCATTTGTCCTGCACCCCGCCAGCCGTGCCAGCCCTTCCGCGGCGCCCTGCGCAGCGTTTGGCCCTGGCGCGTGTCCCGCGCCAGGAGACGAGGTGCCGCGAACTCGCCCCACTCCCCCCGCTGCAGGCATGGCGCCTGCCTCAGCGGAGAATCCTTCAAACCTCGGCGCGGAGATAGGCATAGACAGTTTCACGGCTGATCCCAAAGTCTCGAGCGAGAGCAGCTTTCGGCACGCCGGCGGCAGCCTTCTCCCGCAGCTCCGCGGCGCGGGCCGCATCGAGCGATGGGGTGCGACCGCGGTACACGCCACGCTTCTGCGCCAGGGCAATGCCCTCGCGCTGACGTTCACGGATCAGGGACCGCTCGAACTCAGCAAAGGCTCCCATGACGTTAAGGAGCAGGTTCGCCATCGCATTGTCGTCGCCAGTGAACGAGAGTTGCTCTTTCACGAACTCAACCCGGACCTTCTTCGCGGTGAGTCGGCGCACGATCGAGCGGAGGTCATCGAGGTTACGGGCAAGGCGATCCATGGAGTGCACGAGAACGGTGTCGCCCTCACGAACGAACTTGATCATCTCTTCCAGTTCGGGCCGGTTCAGGTCCTTCCCCGACGCCTTATCCTCGAACACCCGGTCAACGTCGACGCCATCAAGCTGGCGGACCGTGTTCTGATCGAGGGTACTGACACGCACATATCCAACTCGTTGACCCGCCACGGGGCCCTCCTGCCTGTTCTGTCAAGTTGAACTCTAAGACCAGGCAACGAGGGCTGTCAACCAATCCGAATTCAACCCTAATCTGACGGCATGAAATGCAAGCGACTGACGCCTAGTTGGGGTGTACCCCAGTCTGGCACCTCATCTATGCCAACAAGAAAGCGTGCAGGCGCGTCCCGACATCTCGAAGGAGACTACTCAGGCGACATCGGAAGCAGCTAGGGATTCGTCTAACACTCGGAGCGACGGCAGGGCCTTCACGATGGCGACGGTTTCCACACTGACCGTCACGATGCGCTTCAAGAGATTGAGAATGTATTCAGGATCGTCGTGTTCGGCTGCCCAGTCGTTCGGGTCGTTGACGATCCCGCTGTCCTTATCTGGCTTCACTCGGTAGCGCTCAATGATCCACTCAATTGCGGAACGTGAGCCCAGCAAATACTCGTGTGCTGCGGCCGGGATACCGGTGAGGGTGATCTCATCGTTGTATCGAATCGTCGTTTTGTCCCAGGAGCCGGCCTTGCCTGCGAAACGCATCTTGCTGACGCGTAGATCAAGGGCCGCGTTTTTCGGACTTGGAAGCACCACCGTCTCGAGCAGATATGGGTCCACCGACTCGTAGTCGAGGTGCAGCGTGGAAAGCTTGCGCCCCGCTTCGGCGAAAGCTGCGAAGTCATAGGCATTCGCCAGCCGTGGGAGGCGCGGGAGCATCTTCTTGAGGTCCGCTTCGTAAGTCACTCGGTATTCGGGCGAGTGGAGCAGCCCATAGACGAAGAAGAAGATGTCATCCTTCGTGATGCTGTCTCCGTAGAGACTGGCGTACTTGGCCAGGATCTCGTCCGTGACGTTGTCGACACGTGTGTACGGATCGGAGTCGCCGAAGATGTCCAGTTCGGTGTCACCACCACGCGGTTCAAACGTATAGCGGGGGAAGAACTGGCCACTCCCTGAACCCCAGAGCGCAAGATCTGGCAGGGCACTAGTCGCAAGCAGTGAAAACGGATGCCCGGAACCGGCGGCAGTTACGTAGAAACCGAGATTCTCCTGCTCCGCCGTCGGGAACATCGTCTCCAGCTTGTAGACCATGTCATTGAGCTGACGATCGAAGTAGACGTGCTGCTTATTGAACGGCCTGTAAGTGCTAACCCGGAGGGAGTCTTGCTTCTTTTCATACTTGATACCGCGAGCGAGTCTCGATTTGTCCGCCCGGTTCCAGCTGATACGAGTGGAATCAAAATCAATGACGCTGTCGACATCCTTGGAACTCTTGCCAGAGCGTGCGAAATCTTCGACCTGTTCGTTGTAGAAAGAGATCATCTTGTTCACGTGGTCCTGCAGAGCATCAAGCGATGAGTTGTACACCCACGAATCGCGATTGGTCTTGAGGCCCGCGGAGTAGCTCCTGAACACGGCGCGGCCCGGCGCATCCTTGTCGCCGATCGGAGTGAAGGCTCCGAAGACGTCGTCGCGCTTATTTAGCCAATCCCCCGCACCGTTCGGACTGATTGGCTCCCAAGGCACACCCGCAATGCTGCCGTACTCGGCGACAAGCGACAGCTTCTGCTCGCGAGTGAGGTAGTCACCAATATCGCGGTAGTGCAGGAGCCCGTGCTCGGTGGCATCCGGATTCTTCACCAAAACCGAGATCGCGATGGTCGCGCGGCTACCCGATCCGAAAGTCTGTCCGCCCTCCTTGCGGGCATGCTCACCCGACGTGCGAGTATTTCCCCGCAGGTTGAATATGTAGAGGGAGCTGAACTCTTCCGCGAGGCTCTTTCGCAGACCGTCCGCGGTGTTGCCGTCGAGGAAGCCTCCATTGGAGACGAAGGCGACCACACCGCGGTCTTTGATCCGGTCGCTAGCCCAGCGGATGGCCCGGATGTAAGAGTCGTAGAGGCTGTTCTTGTTCTGCGCAGTGGATTTTGCCGCGTAGGTGGCGGCGATGCGGGCGTCCAGAAATGGGTACTTCAAATTCTGGTTGTTATCGTTCGCGCTGTCCTGGCCGGATGAGTACGGAGGGTTCCCGACGATCACCCGAATGTCGAGCGCGTTCTGCGCTTTCACGCGTTTGTTGTTGTCGCCGAAGATCCCGCCATCGTCGTACCGGTCATCGTCCTCGGAGGACTGGAACGTGTCGGTGAGCACGATGCCAGGGAACGGTTCATAACCCTTGACCCCGTAGCTTTGAGCGTGGGAGCCGCCAGTGTCTTTGACAAGGCCGTGGAAGGTCTCCTCGATGTTCACCGCGGCCACGTAGTACGCCAGCAGCACGATTTCGCTAGCGTGCAGCTCGTGCCGATATTTCCGGACCAGGTCAGCGGGTTTGATCAGCCCGGATTGCAGGAGTCGAACGATGAATGTACCGGTCCCCGTGAAGGGGTCCAGAATGTGCACGCCCTCATCCGATAGCGTCGCGCCGAACTCTTTCCGCAGCACGTCATCGGCGCTTTTGAGAATGAAGTCAACGATCTCGTTCGGGGTATAGACGATGCCGAGGCGTTCGTGAGTGTCTTTGAAGGCACCGGAGAAGAACTTCTCGTAGAGGCGTTTGATGGTGGTCTGCTTGCCGGCAGCATCGGTGATGCCCTCGACACTGCGGCGCACGCTCGCGTAGAAGGACTCAAGTTCCTCGGTCTCGGTGTGCAGGTTGCTGCCCTCAAGCGCATCGACCATGCGCTGCATCACCTGGGAGACCGGGTTGTTGGCGCTGAACGAGTAGTCCTTGAACAGAGCGTCGAAGACGGGTTCGGTGATCAAGTGCTGTGAGAGCATCTCGATCGCGTCCGCTTCAGTGATCGAGGGGTTCAGGTTGTCTTGGAGCCCGCCCACGAACGCGGCGAATTCGGTGCGGATGTGCTCGTTGGATCCGTGGGCGAGGCTGGCGATGCGGATCCGTTGACGTTTGGCGATCTCGGCGACGTCGCGGGCCCAGTTTTCCCAGTAGTCACGCTCACCGACCTTGTCGACGATCTTGGCGTAGATAGCTGTGCGCCAATCCGCGCCGATCGTTGACCAGTCCATGGGGACCGAGACGTTGTCGTGGAGGTTGTCGCCGTTCTGCTGTTCGCCGTTCTGTTCTTCGCCGTTCCACGGGTCGCGTGTGTCGATGATCTGGAGTTGGTTGTCGCTGCGGCCGTTGAGGTCGAGCTGTTCGATCTTGGCTTCGAAGCGTTCATCGTGCGCGCGGAGGGCACGGAGAACATCCCAGACGACCTTGTATTTGGTGTTGTCGTTGAGTGCCTGCTCGGGCGTCATGTCGGCGGAGACGGCGATGGGCAGGATGATGTAGCCGTAGTCCTTGCCCTCGACCTTGCGCATTACCCGGCCCACGCTCTGCACGACGTCGACCTGGCTGTCACGGGAGTTGAGGAAGATGACCGCGTCAAGCGCCGGCACGTCCACGCCTTCGCTGAGGCAGCGCGCGTTGGTGAGGATGCGGCACAGGTTATCGTCGGGGTCGGTTTCCGCTTTCAACCAGTCGAGCATCTGGTTGCGGATCATCACGTTCATCGTGCCGTCAACGTGCTTGGCTTCCAGGCGCAGGGGCGACTCCGCCGCCGCATCCTGGCCCGCGGCGTCTTCGCTGTTTTGTTCAGCTTCGCTGGGGAAGGAGACGCCGGCTGGCCTGGTGTAGCTGCCGTCGTAACCGTTGAGCATGGACTGCACCTTCTGGCTGTCCTTGATCGAACGGGAGAATGCGACGGCCCGGCGCAGTGGTGCCCGGTCGGCCGCGTGGGATCCGAGGCCTTGGACGCCGCGCTTGGCGAGGCCGTTGTAGATACCCACGATGCGGGCCGCATCCGGGATGTTCAGATCCCCGTCGACCGCGAAGCTTTCCTGGAAGTCGGCACCGATCGTGCCCTCGTCGACGGTGAGGACCAAGACCCGGTAGTCGGTGAGGAGGTCGCGTTCCACGGCGTCACCGAAGCCCAGCCGGTGGAAGGTCGGACCAAAGGTTGCTTCGTCATCCATGCTCACGAGTACGGCGTTCTTCTCCGAGGCTTTCGTGCGGACTGCGTCGCCGTAGATCTTCGGTGTCGCGGTCATGTACAGGCGCTTCTTCGCCTTGATCGCAGTCTCGTCGTGGACGCGGAGGAACGAGGACTCGACACCCTTCTCCAGTGTGAAACCCGCCGTCCTGTGGGCTTCGTCACAGACGACCAGGTCGAACTCGGGCAAACCTGCAGCCTGCGCCTTGGCCACCACATCAACGGACTGGTATGTCGAGAAGTACACAGTCAGACCGTCGGGGGTCTCAGCCTTAGCCACCTCGTTGAGGAGCTGCGCGGTGCTGGTCGTTGCGGGGTAGGCGAGGTCCGAAACGGAGTAATCCTCCGCGTACTTACCGACCTTGTTATCTGAACAGATCGCGAAAGCCCGAAGCGGCAGGGTCCGTTCGGCCGCCCACTCCTTGAGTGTCTGCGACAACAACGCAATCGACGGCACCAGGAACAGCACCGACCCGCCGGCACCGGCAATGGACTCCGCGATGCGAAGGCTCGTGAACGTCTTTCCGGTCCCGCAGGCCATGATGAGCTTGCCGCGGGAAGCGGCCTTGAAGCCCTTGGCCACATCGGCCACGGCTTCCTCTTGATGAGGGCGCAACTGCTTAAGCGTCGGCGCCACCAACTCGTCCGGCTTCGCGAGCGAATACCGGGACCAATCAATCTCGGACTGGGCGAGGTCATCGACGCCCACCCGCCAGGTCTTCACATGCTGATCGATGAGGGCGTCCGCGGCGTGTTTGGACCACTTCTCCGTGGTCGAGATGACCATGCGGCTCGTGAATGGGTGCTTGCCTGACGCGGTGAAGAACGAGTCGATATCGCCCTTGTCGATGGAATGGGTGGGCGCATAGAACTTGCACTGGATGGCGCAGAAACCGTCGCCGTAGCGCTCCCTAGCAACCAGGTCCACGCCGGTGTCGACCTTGCCGTTGCGCCCTGGCCAGTCCTGCCAGAGCCACACGTCTTCGAACCGTGCTGTCCACACGGGATCGGTCGTCAGGTATGCGCGAGCGAGCCGTTCGAGCAGAAGCCCCTTCTCACGGGTGTCGCGCGCCATCTGGGCATACTCGTCAAGAAGGTCATGAATCGTCGTCATTGCAACTCCAGATCGCGTTCGCGCAAGCGAACCCCCCATGGCCGCACTGCGGCCTAAAATCAGCCTATTGCAGCGCCCCGTCGCGGCGAGACATGCCCCGGAATGAGATGGTGATCACCCGTCAACACTCGATTGGCGGTCCAGACAGCAGCCATTTCGCGGCCAGGATGGCCAGCGCTAGGGAACGTTCTAGGGGCGTGCGAAATCGGGTCGGTCGTCTGTACTCCGAAGCCCAACTGCTGCAAGCTGCGCTTGGCTCTCATAGAAGGTTCTGGCTCGACCCCGGACCTCAGGATTGTCCGCCAGGGCTTGCTTCGCGGTGGAGGTGAGGCGCAGCTGGTCGTCTTCGACTTCCTCAAGGAAGCCATCACGGATGAGGTTCAGAAGGGTCGTTGTTCGTAGTGAGGATTTGCTCGCATCATTGAGGTTCGCTTGTGGATGCTCACCCGGCAGCCATAACCAGATTCCGACTGCGTCGATTCGTGCGAGTGTTTCGAGTCCTGCTCGGCTAAGTTTCGCCATGGAAAGCTAACTCGCGTCCTGGCTGCAAGCAGCCTCGATTGATTTCTGGAATGACGGGACCCAGCGGGTTACCTTGTCGAGCTGGTTCCAAGGAACCCTAACGTCGAAGCCGGCTTTCATTCCAGTGCCGGACTTCATCTTCATGATCGCCACGACGTAGGGGATCTCGAGAGCATCCAGATGTTTGGTGAGCTGAGATGCTCCCAGGCCCCATTCCTCGCTCTCGCGGCCACGCCAAACGCATAGTCCGTCTTCGCGGGTGAGTCGGACACCACTGCCACCTCGAAACAGGCCGACGAGGGTTCGCTGTGCAATGCGCTGTTCAGGGGGCATAACCATGGATTCAAAGTAGCGGATAACTCGGCTAGTGCGTATCCGCTCAGCTCAGCCTCGCTTTGCTGCTGCCGGGCCTTCGGCCACGATCTCGGCCCTGGTGGACGGCGGATGGTGACTGCTGAGGCCG
>NZ_SOGW01000042.1:0-8824 GCF_004403075.1 Cryobacterium sp. TMT2-10
AGCCCGTAGCCCGCAGCCGCAGCCGCAGCCCGCAGCCCGCAGCCGCAGCCGCAGCCGCAGCCCGCAGCCGCAGCCGCAGCCGCAGCCCGCAGCCGCAGCCGCAGCCGCAGCCGCACCCGCAGCCACACCCGCCGGCAAGGCCGGCGCCCGCAGCCACTGCCCCTTTTGGCAGGAATGTGTCGATTTCTGGCAATCGTGCCACTCGCAGCAGAAAGTCGCAATACCTAGAGTTTCTGCCATGACCATCATCATTCTGCTGGTACTCGGCGCCCTCATGCTGTGGGCCGTGCTGGCGACTCTGCACAGCCTGGGCGCCGACGGCTACGGCCGCAAGGAGCTGGCCGGGCGCAACATCCACCCGGAGGATCTGCCGCGCTCGCGCTAGGGTTAAGGCGCGGCAATGCGCGATTGCCGCCCGATCCTGTGAGGTTCAGATGGCGTGGCTTGTCACCGGCGGCGCCGGCTATATCGGCTCCCACATTGTGCGGGCTTTCCTGAAAGAGGGCATCGAGGTCGTCGTCATCGATGACCTCTCCAGCGGGCACGTCGAGTTCGTGCCGGCCTCGGTCCCGTTCGTGCAGGGCACCCTCCTCGACCGGGATCTGCTGATGCGCACCTTCGCCGAACACTCCGTGACCGGAGTCGTGCACGTCGCGGGCTTCAAGTACGCCGGAGTCTCCGTGCAGCGCCCGCTGCACACCTACGAACAGAACGTCACGGCCATGGCCGTCCTACTCTCGGCGATGCAGGAATCCGACGTCCCGCGGATGGTATTCTCCTCCAGCGCGGCCGTCTACGGCACCCCGCACGCCGACCTGGTCACCGAGGACACCCCGAAGAGCCCCGAGTCGCCCTACGGCGAGTCCAAGCTGATCGGCGAGTGGCTGCTGCGCGACCAGGCCGTCGCGGCGGGTCTGCGCTACACGGCGCTGCGCTACTTCAACGTGGTCGGCTCCGGCGCGCTCGAACTGCGCGACACCAGCCCGCACAACTTGTTCCCCCTGGTCTTCGACGCCCTGATGGACGGCCGCACCCCGAGCATCAACGGCGACGACTATGCCACCCCCGACGGCACCTGCGTGCGGGACTACATCCACGTGGCCGACCTGGCCGTCTCGCATGTGGCCGCGGCCCGGCGCCTGGACGCGGGGGAGCCCGTGCTGCCCGTCTACAACCTCGGCAGCGGCGACGGCGTCTCGGTCGGCCAGATCATGACCACCGTGGCCGCGGTGACCGGGATCGACTTCGCCCCGGTGATCGGGCCGCGCCGGCAGGGCGACCCCGATCGCATCGTCGCCTCCGGCGCATTGGCGGCACGCGACCTGCAGTGGATGATGCGGCACACCCTCGAGGACATGGTGCAGAGCGCCTGGCGGTCCCGGCAGGCCGCATCCGCCCCGCAATCCTGATCGATTTTCGCTCTTGGGCGAGTCGAAACCCTCCAGCAAATATTGAGGGTTTACTATCTGCGACTTGACGGCAGGGAATTACACGGCTGTAATTAGGGCTTAGCGTAATTTTGGGCACATTTTGCAGTGGGGTGGGAGACGATATGGCGCTATCAGATTCTCGTTCCGGGGTACCCGAGGATTGGTTCATCGATCCTGTCCGTTTGGGTGTTCCCGGGGTTCGCACGGAAAACAGCGACGGCGATCCGCTGTCGTGGCAGTCGGACTCGCTCTGCGCGCAGACCGACCCGGAGGCCTTCTTCCCGGAAAAGGGCGGGTCGACGCGCGATGCGAAGAAGATCTGTTCCTCGTGCGAGGTGAGAACCCAGTGCCTGCAGTACGCGCTCGCCAACGACGAGCGATTCGGCATCTGGGGCGGCCTGTCCGAGCGCGAGCGCCGCAAGTTGCGCAAGCGCGCGAGCTGACACGAGACCGCATCCGGGGCGACGGATTTCGGGCTCGCCTTCGCAATTGAGCCTCACCGGGCCCGATCCGACCTAGGCTGGGGTCGATATGCATGCGAGAGTCACGGCCATCCTTGTCGCCCGGAACGGCGCGAAACACCTCGAGAGAACACTCGAGGCGCTGAGTCGCCAGACGCGCCAACCGGACGTGGTGATCACGGTCGACTGCGGGTCCTCCGACAAGACGGCCGACCTGCTGGCCGCCTTCGGGCCGACCCACATCATCTCCGCGGGCGCGGACCTCACCTTCGGGCAGGCCATAGCGACGGCCGCGCGGATCCTTCCGCCGCCGACGTCCGACGGCGAGATGCTCTGGCTGCTCGCCCAGGACAGCGCCCCGGAGCCCGGTGCGCTGGCCGCGCTGCTCGGGGAACTGGAGATCGCACCATCCGTCGCCGTCGCCGGACCGAAGGTCATGGACTGGCACGCCGGCGACTACATCCACAACTTCGGTCAATCGATGACCCCCGGCGGCTCCACCGTGACACTGGTGGAGAGCGAGCTCGACCAGGGGCAGCACGACGGCATGGGCGACGTGCTCGCGGTCAGCGCCGGCGGCATGCTGGTGCGCCACACCGTCTGGGATCAGCTGGGCGGCTTCGACCCCGCCCTGCCCTCCGCGGACGACGCCCTCGATTTCTGCGTGCGCGTTCGCATGGCCGGCTACCGGGTCTCCGGCGTCGCGTCGGCCCGGATCGCCACGGCCGGAGACGGCGTCGCCGGCACGAGCGGGTCCTCCCGTGGGCGTGCCCGCCGCAAGCGGCTGCGCGCGATGCGGGCCGCCCAGCTCCACCGCCGCCTCGTCTACGCCCCGGCGTGGACGATCCCGGTCCACTGGCTGGCACTGGTTCCCCTGGCGCTGCTCCGGTCGATCGGGCAGCTGCTGCGCAAGGAACCCGGGGCGATCCTGGGCGAGTTCTCGGCTGCGTTCGCGGCGGCCTTCAGCGGGATCCGCGTCAGCGCGGCGCGCCGCCGGTTCGCCGCCACCCGCAAGCTGGGCTGGGGATCGATCGCGTCCCTGCGCGTCTCCTCGGCCGAAGTGCGCCGTCGCCACGCGCTCAAGCGCGAAGCCAGTGTGACCGGCGTGCGCGGAGACCGTCCGGACATCCGATTCCTCTCCGGCGGCGGCGCCTGGACCGTGCTCGCGGCCGCGATCGCCGGGGTGGTGCTCCTGGCGCCGCTCCTGGGCGCCCGCACCCTCACCGGCGGCGGGCTGCTGCCCCTGTCGGACTCCCTGGCCGAGCTCTGGGGCAGCGTCGGCTACGGCTGGCGGGACATCGGGCTTGGTTTCGTCGGTGCCGCCGACCCGTTCGCCGCGGTTCTGGCCGTGCTGGGCTCGCTCACTTTCTGGGCACCTTCCTTCTCCCTGGTGCTCCTCTACTTCCTCGCCCTGCCCCTGGCCGCGCTCGGCGCCTGGCTCGCTGCGAGCCGCCTCACCGAGCGCGCGTCCCTGCGCGCCGTCGCCGCCGTGCTCTGGATTCTCGCGCCCACCTTCCTCAGCGCCATCGCCGCCGGCCGCCCGGCCGCGATCCTGGTGCACCTGCTTCTGCCGTGGCTGTTCTTCGCGGGCTTCGCGGCGGCCCGCTCCTGGTCGGCCGCCGGCTCGGCCGCCCTCCTGTTCGCGGCGATCGTGGCCTGCGCGCCGTCGCTGACACCGGCGCTCCTGGCCGCCTGGCTGATCACCGTGCTGGTCAGCGGCCGCAGCGTGATGCGCTTCATCGGCATCCCGTTGCCGGCGTTGGCCCTCGCGGCACCGCTGATCCTGGACCAGGGACTTCGTGGCACCTGGCTGGCCCTGCTGGCCGACCCGGGCGTGCCCGTGCCGGGCCCGAGCGTTCCCGGCTGGCAGTTGCTCCTCGGCTTCCCGTCCGGTGAACTCGGTGGCTGGGCTCCGCTGCTCGAAATGCTCGGCCTGCCCGGCGTGCACGCCTCCGTCCTGGTGCCCGTCCTGCTGATCCCGCTCGCCGTCCTCGGCGGCCTCTCCCTCTTCCTGCACGGCGCGCGCGGCGCCGCCTTCTCCCTCCTGGCCGCGCTGCTCGGGCTGGCCACGGCGGTCGCCGCCGGCAGCCTCCAGCTGTCCTCGATCGGTGCCCAGACCCCGAGCATCTGGCCCGGAGCCGGCCTCAGCCTTTACTGGCTGGGACTGGTCGGCGCCGTCGTCTTCGCGCTCCGCGGACTGCGCCGGTTCGCCGTCGCGCCGGCCGTCACCGCGGTCGTCGCCCTGATCATCGTGGTGGCGCCGCTGGTCGCGGCCCTGCCGCTCGGCACCAGCGTCGTGCGCGAGGGCATCGACCGCACCCAGCCCGCATTCGTCAGCGCCGAGGCCCAGACGGATGCCCGCGTCGGCACCCTGCAGATCGTGCCGCAGCCCGATGGCGGCATCCTGGCGACCATCGTCCGAGGTCCCGGCACGACCCTCAACGCCCAGTCCACCCTCAGCAGCACCGATCGAACGCTCAGCGGCAAGGAAAGGGAACTCGCCGACCTGGCCGGAAACCTCGCCTCACGCAGCGGCCTGGACACCGCGGCGGGCCTGGCGGACTTCGGCATCCGTTTCGTGCTGCTCCGCCCGGCCGCCGTCACGCCCGCCGGTCCCGGTTCCGAGGCCCCGGTCACCCCGGCCGCGGCCGAGACCGCCGGCCGCACGATGACTGCGCTCGACGGCAACGCGGCGCTGTCGCCGGTGGGGGACACCGCATTCGGCCGGCTCTGGCGGGACGAGACCGTCGTCGGCGCCGGTCCGAACGGCACGATCCCGTCTCACCCCGGCGGCCCGCTCGGCGTCATCTCCCTGCTCGTGGCCGCCGTGGTCATCGGCGCCACCGTGCTGCTGTCCATCCCCACGGGCGCCGGCCCGGAGGCCGTGCGGCAGGCCAGCCGGGACGCGATCCGCGAAACGGCGAGGGCCAGGGCCAAACAGAAGGCCAAGGAGAAGAAGCGCACCGCCCGAACCCCGGGGAGGCGGAAATCGACTCCCCGCACGGCCGAGACGGTGACTCCGACCGCTCCGACGGATGCCGCGGCATCCGGGTCCGCCACGCCCGACGCCGGCGACGCAGTCAACACCGCCGACACAGTCAACACCGCCGACACCGTCAACACCGCCGACACAACGGGCCACCCCGGCACCACCGAGACGGCGACCCTCCAGGAGGAGGAGCACATTGCTCAGTAAACGCGGAATCGCCCTGTTCGGTGCGCGCGCGCTCGTGGGCGCCGTCGGCCTTGTCATCGTCGTCGCGGGCGTCGGTGCGGCGGCCGTCGTGCCCTGGCCGACCCTCGAAAAGGCCCCGCCCTCCGTTCTCGTGTCGCCGACGCCGAGCGAGCAGCAGCGGGTGTGCCCCGGCCCGCTCCTCACGCTCGCGGAGGACTCGACCCAGGCCCAGGCCGCCAGCTCCGTCGGCAGCGCCGAGGCCGTCTATGCCACCCGGTCGGTCGCGTCCGGCGCGGGCTGGACCGACCCGGAGGTTTCGCCTCTCACCGCCCCCGACAACGCGAAGGGCGACATCGACGGCGCGCCCCTGCTCCTGCGCGTCCCGGTCGAGGCGGGCGTGGACGCGGCGCCGCTGGTGTCCGGCAGCCAGTCCGAGACCGTGGCGAGCGAGACGCTCGGCGGCCTCGCCATCGCCGCGTGCTCCGAGGCGGCCAGCGACAGCTGGCTGGTCGGCGGCTCCACCGACATCGGCCGCACCAGCCTCGTGCTGCTGAGCAACCCCACCACGGTCACGGCCACGGTGGACCTGACCGTGTTCGGCGAGACCGGCCAGGTGGATGCCCCCGGCTCGACCGGCATCCTCGTTCAGGCCGGCTCGCAGCGGATCGTCTCCCTGGCCGGACTGGCCCCGAACCTCCGGTCACCGGTGGTGCACGTGCAGTCGCGGGGCGGGCAGGTCACGGCCAACCTCCAGCAGAGCATCGTGCGCGGCATCGCACCGGGAGGCGTCGACGTGTTCGGCGCCTCGTCCGGCCCCGGACGCACCCAGACCATCGCCGGCCTGCTGATCACCGCCGAGGCTCCCGAGGCCGCGCCCACCGAGGCCGGCGGCCTCGCCGACGGCGTCCCGTCGGTGCGCGTCCTCGTCCCGGGCGATCTGCCGGCCACGGTCGAGGTCGGGGTCACGAGCGCCGACGGTTCGGCGCCCGGAACCTCGGTTCAGATCGAGGTGCAGCCCGGCCTCACCACCGAGGTGCCGTTGACCGGGCTAGCCCCCGGCATGTACTCGGCCGCCCTGGTGTCCGACCAGCCGATCGTGGCCGCCGCCCAGAGCTCGTCCGCCGGTGCCCCGGGCCGCGACTTCGCGTGGTTCACGGCCTCCGACACCCTCGACGAGGAGTTCCTGGTCTCCGTCGCCTCCGGTCCGGTCCCGACTCTCGTGCTCGTGAACACCGGCGGCTCTGCCGCCACCTACACGGTCAGCCCCCGCTCGGGCGAGCCGGCAACGGTCGACGTCGCGGAGGGTCGCACGGCGACCCTGCCTCTCACCGCCGGCGGGAGTTACGTGGTCTCCGGCGGCTCCTCGACGGTGGCGTCGGTGACCTACGCGGGGGACGGCCTGATGGCATCCTTCCCGCTGAGTCAGGCCGGACCCCTGGCCGCACCGATCCGCGTCTATTCGCACTAGCCACTATCCGGCGGCCCCTGCCCGGCACCGGCAAACCGAACCGACGTGTTCGTGAACCCCTGGAGACATCCGTGACCGAGTCGTCCACCCCTTCCCGCCCACCTTCCGTCGACGAGGTGCGCGTCGCAGTCATCGGCGGATCGGGCCTCTACCGGCTCTTCGACGCCGGCACGGTGGTGTCCGTCGATATCGACACGCCCTACGGCCCCACCTCGTCGTCGATCACCATCGGCGAGCGAGCCGGGCGTCGCGTCGCGTTCCTGCCGCGTCACGGCGGCGACCACAGCGTGGCGCCGCACCTGATCAACTACCGGGCCAACATCTGGGCGCTGGCCTCGCTGGGCGTCACGGCCATCATCTCCTCCTCGGCGGTCGGCGGCGTCAGCCCCGAGTACCCGCCGGGGCTGCTGGTCGTGACCGACCAGTTCATCGACCGCACCACCGGGCGCGCCGACACGTTCTACGACCGGGGCACGGTCGCGCACCTGGCCGCGGCCGACCCGTTCGACCCCGAACTGCGGCGCTTCGCCATCGCCGCGCTCACGGCCCAGGACGAGGACTTCGCGCCCACCGGCACCGTCGTCGTGATCCAGGGACCCCGGTTCTCGACCCGGGCGGAGTCGCTGTGGTTCCGCGCCGCGGGCGCCCACACCGTCAACATGACGCAGTACCCGGAGGTCGTGCTGGCCGCCGAGCTCAATATCGGCATGGTGAACCTCTCGTTCGTCACCGACGCCGACGCCGGGCTGGCCCCCGCCGCCGATGAGCCGGGCGCGGCCGACCCCGATGCCGTGTCCGCTGGCCTGGTCTTCACGCGTCTCCGGGCCGCCCAGCCGCGCATCCTGGCCGCGATCGACGGAATCCTGCGCGCCCTGCCGCAAGAATTCGCGCCGCGGGAACTGATCGCCCCGGAGCACGTGCGCGCCGTGCTCGATCGCCGGCCCGGTTCGGCCGCCGACCTCCCGGCCAGCACCGACGCGTCCGTCCCCGTCGTCCCTGACGCCGTCGTCCCCGTCGTCCCCGTCTCCGCCGTCCCGGTCTCCGCCGTCCCGGCCGGAGTCGCCAAATGACCGGGCGACTGCTCGTCACGGGCGGCGCCGGCTTCATCGGCGGCGCGATCGTGCAGGCCGCCCTCGACCGGGGCTGGCAGGTGCGGGTGCTCGATTCCCTCCGCAGCGATGTGCACGGGGGCCTCCCGGTGCTGCCCGCCCAGGTCGACGTGATCGTCGGCGACGTGACCGACGCATCCGTCGTCGCCCTCGCCCTGCGCGACACGGATGTCGTCTGTCACCAGGCCGCCAAGGTCGGCCTCGGTGTGGACTTCGCCGACGCCCCGGACTACGTGCACAGCAACGAGGTCGGCACGGCCGTTCTGCTCGCGGGGATGACCTCGGCCGGGATCGACCGGCTCGTCCTGGCCTCCTCGATGGTGGTCTATGGCGAGGGCAGCTACCGGGGCGCCGGGGGCTTCACCCGCCCCGGGCCGCGCCGTGAGGCCGACCTGCTCCGGGGCGTGTTCGACCCGGTCGACCAGGCCACGGGCGAACGGCTCGAACCGGTGCTCGTCTCCGAGGAGGACCCGCTCGACCCGCGCAACGTCTACGCGAGCACCAAGCTGGGACAGGAATATCTGGCGTCGGCGTGGGCCCGCTCCACCGGCGGCCGGGCCGTGGCCCTCCGCTACCACAACGTCTACGGACCGGGGATGCCGCAGAACACCCCCTACGCGGGCGTGGCGTCGCTGTTCCGCTCGGCCCTGGAACGCGGCGAGGCCCCGCGCGTGTTCGAGGACGGCGGCCAGCGCCGCGACTTCGTGCACGTGGCCGACGTCGCGTCCGCTAACCTCGCCGCTCTCGACTGGACCGAATGCGCGGAGCCGTCCACGTTCCGTCCGTTCAACGTCGGCAGCGGCGTCGTGCACACGATCGGCGAGATGGCGGCGGCCCTCAGCCGGGCCACCGAGGGCCTCGCTCCCGTCGTCACCGGGCAATTCCGGCTCGGCGACGTGCGGCACATCACGGCGTCCTCCGAACGGCTCCGCCGCGAACTCGACTGGGCGCCGTCCGTCTCGTTCGAGGACGGCATGCGCGCGTTCGCGACCGCGCCGCTGCGCGCCGCCGTCACCCGGTAGCCCCCCGGCCCCCGCCCCGGGCCGAACCAATTCGACGGAGATATTGCTGTAAAACGGCTCTAGTGCGTATCCGCTTAGCTCAGCTAGAGTGAGGTGTGCCCAAACCTGATTTTCCGCGTTCGATTCTGGCGTTCCAGGAGTGGTTCGTGGATGAGCAGG
>NZ_SOGW01000081.1:0-9052 GCF_004403075.1 Cryobacterium sp. TMT2-10
ACCCACCCCGCACCCACCCCGCACCCACCCCCACTCCCACGGCAGGCGCTGCGCCGCCGAAGTCGGCGATTCCGGTCGAGTTCGCCAGTTCCGCGGGTCGAACTCGACCGCAACTGGCGAACTCGGCGGGAACTGAGCTACTGCGGCACGGATGCCGCCACCGGCGGCGCGATCCGGCCGAGGCGCGCGAGCTGCGTGACGTGCCCGGGCTCGAGCTCCTCGAGGGACTTCACGCCGAGCAGCCGCATGGTGCGCGACACCTGCTCGGACAGGATCTCGATCGCCCGGTCGACGCCGGCCTCGCCGCCGGCCATCAGGCCGTAGAGGTAGGCGCGGCCGATCAGGGTGAACCGGGCGCCGAGCGCCACGGCGGCGACGATGTCCGCGCCGTTCATGATGCCCGTGTCCAGATGCACCTCGAGGTCGGTGCCCACCTCGCGCACCACCTGCGGCAGCAGGTGGAACGGGACCGGCGCCCGGTCGAGCTGGCGGCCGCCGTGGTTGGAGAGGAGGATGCCGTCCACGCCGAGGCCGGCGAGCGTGCGCGCATCCGCCACGTTCTGCACGCCCTTGACGACGAGCTTGCCCGGCCACTGCGCCTTGATCCAGGCCAGGTCCTCGAAGGTCACGGTGGGGTCGAACATGGTGTCGAGCAGGTCGCCGACCGTGCCGCTCCAGCGGTCGAGGGACGCGAAGGCGAGCGGTTCGGTGGTGAGGAAGTTGACCCACCACTCCGGGCGCGGCAGCGCGTTGAGGACCGTGCCCGCGGTCAGGGCCGGCGGGATTGAGAAGCCGTTGCGCTTGTCGCGCAGCCGGGCGCCGGAGATCGGCACATCCACGGTCACCAGCAGGGTGTCGAAGCCGGCCTTCGCGGCCCGGTCGACGAGCGCCATCGAGCGGTCGCGGTCCCGCCACATGTACAGCTGGAACCAGTTGCGTCCGTTCGGGTTGGCCGCCTTGACGTCCTCGATCGCCGTGGTGCCCATGGTCGACAGCGAGAACGGGATGCCTGCCCTGGCCGCCGCGTGCGCCCCGGCGATCTCGCCCTCGGTCTGCATCATCCGGGTGAAACCGGTCGGTGCGATGCCGAACGGCTGGGCGACGGGGGCGCCGAGCACGTCCCAGCCGGTGGAGACGGTCGAGACGTCCCGCAGGATCGACGGGTGGAATTCGATGTCCTCGAAGGCCTGGCGGGCGCGCTTGAGGGAGATCTCGGCCTCGGCCGCGCCGTCGGTGTAGTCGAACGCGGCCTTGGGGGTGCGCCGCTTGGCGATGGCCCGCAGGTCGTAGATGGTCAGGGCGCTTTCGAGCCGGCGCTTCTTCGCGTTCAGCTCGGGTGCCTTGAACTGCATCAAGGGTGCGAGGTCTTTGATCCGGGGGATCCGTCGCTGAACCATGGTCAGGCTGTCCGTTCTGTCGGGGCCGCCGGCCGCCCGGGGGCATCCGTGTGCTGGTCTGTGGGCTGGGGGTTCGGCTGCGTTTCGGCGTAGTAGCCCGCGATGTGGCTCGTCACCAGGCTGCGGGCGGCCTCGGCATCGCCCGCCTCGATCGCGGAGAGCACGGCGCGGTGTTCGGTGCGGAGGCGGGCGGAGGTGTCGGTCCACGAAGCGAGGCTCGACGCCCCGTCCTGCACATACGCCTCGATCGTGCTGCGGAGCCCGGCCATCGTGGCGGTGACCACCTGGTTGCCGGAGGCCTCCGCCAGCGCGAGGTGGAACTCGGCGTCGAGGGCGAGGAACTCGGCCTCGGTCAGGTCACGGGAGTCCATCGCGGCCAGCAGCTGCAGGGCCGCCGTCAGATCGGGTCGGAGGGAGGCGTTGGCGTCCATGGTCGTCTGGGAGAGGGCGGATGCCTCGGCCAGCTCGGTCACGACCGACGCCTCGAGCACGAGCCGGGTTTTGACCACGTCGATCACCGGGAAACCCTGCGCGGCCACCTGCAGGCGCATCAGCGCCGCCATGCCGCCGCCGGGCAGTGCGACGATGATGGCTCCGGCCGAGGGGCCGCTTCCGACCGCGGTGCGCAGCAGACCGAGCACCTCGAGCACGCGAATCGCCTCGCGAACACTGGAGCGGCCCACCCCGAGGTCCGCCGCGAGGGCCCGTTCGGGCTGGAGGTGGTCGCCGGGCCGCAGCCGCCCGCTGAGCAGATCCGATTCGATGCTCTGCAGCACGATTTCCCAGGCACGGGGCTCGATGCTCACGGGCTCCTCCTCGACAGTGGGGTGGGGTGGGGTGCTGATGGGATGCTGATGGGATGCGGCCGACGGCAGCGGCGACGGACGTGCCGCCGCTGTGGTCCGACCACATGCTACAGGGTGGCGCCCGGCCGGCGCCAGAGGCCGGACGCGCTTTCGCTGCCGGTTCGCAGCGGCGCTGCTATCGCGCTGCTGCTATCGCGCTGCTATCGCGCTGCTATCGCGCTGCTACCGCGTGTAGGCCGTCGGCAGCTTCAGCCCGCGCTCGCCGAGGACCGTTCGGAGCCGGGTCGGGTAGTCGGTGATCAGGCCGTCGACGCCGAGGTCGAGCAGGGCGGTGATGTCCGCGGCCTGGTTGACCGTCCAGGGGATGACCGGCAGTCCCGCCGCGTGGGCGTCGGCGATCATGGCCGGGGTCACCGACGTGAAGACCGGGGAGACGATGTCGTACCCCTGCGCCTGGGCGGCGCGGGCCAGCGAGCCGTCGTAGGAGTCGATGTCGATGCCGCCCAGGTTGGGGCTCATTCCGGGCTGGTCGACGCCCAGCCAGGCGTCCCCGCTGGAGAGGGCGGCGAGGGTGAGGTCCGGGGCGATCTCCCGGGTCAGGTTCAACGATGCCCAGTCGAAGCTCTGCAGGATCGACCGGTCCGCCAGCCCGGAGGCCTCGATCTCGCCGACGACCGCGCGGGTGAGGGCCGCCATCTCGTCGGTCCCGGCCGGACCGGCCACCTCCACCTTGGTCTCGATGTTCAGGTGCACCTTGCGGGCGTCGTAGCCGTGGACGAGGTCGAACACGTCGGAGAGCGTGGCGATCCGGTTTCCGGGAGTGTTCGCCTGCTCGGGGAAGCCGGGCAACTGCTGATAGCCGCAGTCCAGGGTGGCGATCTCGGCCAGAGTCAGATCGCGCACCCGGTCGCCGGCGTACGGGAAGGCCGGGTCGCCGGCGAAGGTGGGGGCGGTGTCGGCGCATTTGCTCGTCGTCATGATGTCGTCGTGCCAGACCACCACCTGGTCGTCGCGGGTCAGGTGAGTGTCCAGTTCCAGCGTGCTGACGCCGAGTTCGAGCGATCGGGAGAAGGCGGTGAGCGATTCCTCGGTCCACTCGCCGCGGCCGCCGCGGTGGGATTGCAGGTCGAACGAGCCGTTGCGCTCGTTGGTGCGGAGCGGCTGGCCGGCCGAGCCGGACCTCTCCGCCGACGGCGTCGACGGTGCCGACGGTGCGGATTCGGACGGTGCCGGGTCGGCCGGTGCGGCCGTGGCCGGTGAGGCCAGGGCCGTCCCGGCGATGGTGGTGGCGAGCACGGCGGTGAGTGCCGCGGAAACAAGGATTGTGCGCATGAAGAGATCCCCCCTGGTGTGGCTCGATCGGGGCGGCGTGGCGCGGCCCCGCGTCCACGGTAGGAATCGGACGTGGCCGGGATGGTGCGGCCACCTGTCCCGCAGGTGAACGACGAGCGCGCCCGGCTGCACCGGCTAGGGTTTCAGTCAGCCAGGGAGGCCGTCCCCATGACCGAGAACACCGCTCCTGAAACCATCGACCTGCAGCTTCCGGCCCGGCCCGGCGGCAGCGCCGGCCTGAAGGCGCTCCTCGGCGTGCCGGCCGGCCCGGGGCCCTGGCCCGGGGTCGTGCTCGTGCACGAGGCGTTCGGCCTGAACGACGTGATGCGCCGCCAGGTGGTCCGGATGGCCGAGGCCGGCTACCTCGCGCTGATGCCGGACCTCTTCACCGAGGGCGGCGCGCGCAAGTGCCTGACCGGCACGTTCCGTGCCCTGCAGTCGGGGCGGGGCCGCGCCTTCGTCGACATCGAATCCGCCCGCCAGTTCCTGATCCGCCGGGACGACTGCTCTGGGGCGGTCGGCGTGCTCGGCTTCTGCATGGGCGGCGGGTTCGCGCTGGCGGCCGCCACACGCGGCTTCGACGCGGCATCCGTCAATTACGGGCGCCTGCCCCGGGACCTCGACGACGCCCTGGCGGGTGCGTGCCCGGTCGTGGGCAGCTTCGGTGGCGCCGACCGGTCACTGAAGGGCGCCGCCGCCGCGCTCGAGTCCGCACTGACCAGGCTGCGCATCCCGCACGACGTGGTGGAATACCCGGATGCCGGGCATGCCTTCCTCAACGACGCCGAAAGCGGACCGGTGGCGCTGCGTTTCGTGCTCAAGCGCATCCTGGGGGCCGGGCCAGACCCCGAAGCCGCCGCCGATGCCTGGCAGCGGATCGAAGCGTTCTTCGGCGAACACCTGGCCCCCGCCCCCAGGCCCTAGCAGCTCAGGCGGCGCGGCTCAGTTCACCGCTTCCAGAAGCGGCTCCGGCCGGGTCGCGTCGGACGCCGCCAGCAGTTTCATGAACTCACGCATCCAGGTGGGGTGGTCCGGCCAGGCGCGGCCGGAGACGAGGTTGCCGTCGACGACGCCCGCACCGTCCTCGAAGATGCCGCCGCCGAGTTCGACGTCGATCGCGAGCGCCGGGTAGGCGGAACTGGTGCGTCCCGTCAGCACACCGGCGGCGGCCAGCAGCATCGGGCCGTGGCAGAGCGCGGCCACCGGGGCGTTCTTCTCGAAGAAGTGGCGCACGATCCGCTTGGCGTCCTCGTCGTTGCGGATGTACTCGGGGGCGCGGCCGCCCGGAACCACGATGGCGACATAGTCGGCGGGGTCGACGTCCGCGAACGCCACGTCGGCGTCCCAGGTGTGGCCGAGCTTCTCCGTGTAGGTGTCGAAGCCGTCCACGAAGTCGTGCACCACGAACTGGAGCTTCTTTTTCTCCGGTGCCCCGATGTGCACCTCGTAGCCGGCCTCGAGCAGGCGCTGGTACGGGTAGAAGACCTCGAGCGTCTCGGCTGCGTCCCCGGTCAGGATGAGAATCTTGCGCATATGGTGCCTCTCTCGGTGGAGCGTCGACGGAGCATCGATGGGTGCGGGCAGCACGGATGCCGGGCGCCCGGATTCCCCTAGCATCGCCCTTTCGGCCGGGTCGGACAAGCGCCGGGTCAATCAAATCGGCGCGCATCTGCCGGCGCGCATCTGCCCGCCGGGCGCCTCGCTAGAGGAACATCAGCACGATGCCGAGCACGCCCGACGCGGCCCCGACGATCAGCAGGACCAGACCGGTCAGGCGCAGTGCCTTGCCCTCGGACTCCGGCGTGTGCGTGCGGCAGCGCGACGGGGTGCGCGCGTTGAACCAGAGCGGCACGTCCTCGCCGGGCGGCAGCCGGTGCGTCTCGTGGGTGTCCGCCGGGCGTTCGTGCACCTCGCCGTGCGTGTCGAACCAGCGGATGACCGTGCCGGATGCCGAGGAGGCGATGACGCCATCCGTCTGCAGCCAGCGGCCCTTGATGCCGCGCACGAAGAGCCCGGCGGCGAACAGGGCGGCGCCCACGACGAGTCCGACCAGGGTCAGGACCTCGCTGATCAGGGCCGCGAGTGACTGTGCGTCCAATCCGCCCCCCAGGGTTCGTCGATAGCGTTCTGGGCAAAATCGTACCCTGCGCCGGGGCGCGGGCCCGATGCCCCCATTTCTGGGGGCTCGCGGTAAGGTCAATCAATGAGCACGGTTGTTGAACAAACCCCTGTCCGAGAAGATCGAAGTTTCCTCGGGCAGCCCCGTGCACTCGCCAACATCTTCGGCGTGGAGATGTGGGAGCGCTTCTCCTTCTACGGCATGCAGGGCATCCTGCTGTTGTACCTGTACTACTCGGCGACCGCCGGCGGGCTGGGGATCCCCCAGACGACCGCGGCCGGCATCGTCGGCGCCTACGGCGGCGGCGTGTACCTGTCGACCATCCTGGGAGCCTGGGTCGCCGACCGCGTCCTGGGTTCCGAGCGGGTGCTGTACTTCAGCGCGATCATCATCGCGGTCGGCCACGTCGCACTGGCCCTCCTCCCCGGGTTCGGCGGGGTGGCGACCGGCCTGATCCTGATCGCGCTCGGCAGCGGCGGTCTCAAGGCCAATGCGACCAGCGTGGTGGGCTCCCTCTACGCCAAGGACGACCCCCGGCTGGACGCGGGCTTCTCCCTCTTCTACCTCGGGATCAACCTGGGCGCCTTCTTTGGCCCGGTCATGACCGGCCTGCTGCAGACCACCCTCGGCTTCCACTTCGGCTTCGGCCTCGCGGCCGTCGGAATGGCGATCGGACTGGTGCAGTACTCCTTCGGCCGCAAGCGGCTGCCGGCCATCGTGCACGAGGTGCCGAATCCGCTGCCGTCCTCGCGCTACGCCGCGTACCTCGGCGCCGCTATGGCGGCAATCGCCCTGATCGTGGTGCTGAGCGTGCTCGGCGTGATCACGGCATCCAGTCTGGTCACCATCGTGATCGCGCTGACCCTGGTGGCCACCGTCTCCTACTTCGTGGTGATTCTGCGCAACCGGCAGATCACCGCCGTCGAACGCAAGCGGGTCTTCGCGTTCATGCCGCTGTTCGTGGCCAGCGCCGCCTTCTGGTCCCTCTCGCAGCAGCAGTTCACGGTGGTCACCATCTACACCGACGAACGACTCAACCGCGACGTGTTCGGCTGGGAGCTCCCGGTGTCCTGGATCCAGTCGTTCAACCCGGTCTTCATCATCCTGCTGTCGGGCGCCTTCGCCGCGCTGTGGACCCGCTGGGGTTCCCGCCAGCCGTCCACCCCGGTCAAGTTCGCGCTCGGAACGGGCATGATGGGCGTCGCGTTCCTGATGTTCCTGCCCTTCGTCGACGGCGGCGCGAACTCCACCCCGCTGGCGGCCATGATCGCGATCCTGTTCGTGCTCACCGTGGCGGAACTGCTGATCGGCCCGGTCGGCCTGTCCATCACGACCAAGCTGGCGCCGGAGCCGTTCAAGACCCAGATGGTCGCCCTGTTCTTCCTGTCGATCGCCCTGGGCACCGCGGTGTCCGGGTGGCTGGCGGAGTGGTACACGTCGGTGTCGGAGACCCTGTACTTCAGCGTGATTGGCGGTGTCGCCATCGTGATCGGCCTGATGCTCGCCCTGATCGCGCGCCCGATCCTGCGGCTGATGAACGGCGTGCGCTAGGCAGCATCCGGGCAGCCGGCGCCCGGGCAGCCGGGCGCCCGGCTAGCGGGTCGCCGTCGCCTCGACGATCGCGATCTCGCGGGTGGCCGTTTCGGCGTCGCGGCCGTCGCCGTCGTGGTGCAGGCGGAGCCGGGGCGACACGCCCGGACGGTACCGCACCCGCAGGCTGCGGTACTTCACCATCCAGAACAGCACGGCCGCGGCGGCCAGGAGCCCGGACAGGGCCGCCACGCCCAGCGCCCAGCGCGGTCCGTATTGGTCGGCGACCCAACCCACCAGGGGGGCGCCGAGCGGCGTGCCGCCGGCGAAGATCGCCATGTACAGGGCCATCACCCGGCCGCGCATGGCCGGGCGGGTGGTGGTCTGCACGTACGCGTTCGCGGTGGTCATCAGGGTCAGCGACGACAGCCCGACGAAGGCCAGGGAGATCGCGAAGGTCAGGTAGTTCGGCGTCAGCGCCGCAATCAGGCAGGACAGGCCGAACGCGCCGGCCCCGGCGACGACCAGCCGCAGCCTCGGGCGGCCGCGGCGGGCGGCGAGCAGGGCGCCCGCGACCGACCCGATCGCCATGATCGAGCTGAGCAGGCCGAATTCGCTGGCGCCCATCCCGAACTCGACCGTGGCCATGGTCGCGGTGAAGATCGCGAAGTTGAAGCCGAACGTGCCCACCAGGAAGACCGTGATCAGCACGACGACGATGTCGGGCCGCCGCGACACGTAACGGATGCCGCCCAGCAGCTGGCCGCGCTCGCGGGGGGCCCGGGGCTGGCGGCGGAGCTGCCCGGTGCGCAGCAGCGTCATCGCCAACACCGTGGCGCCGAACGTCACGGCGTTGATCAGGAAGACCCAGCCGGCGCCGACGGCGACCGTGAGCAGACCGGCGGCGGCCGGGCCGATCAGGCGGGCGCCGTTGAAGGACGCCGAGTTGAGGGCCACGGCATTCGGCAGGTTGTCCTCGGAGACCAGCTGGGAGACGAAGGTCTGGCGGGCCGGGGCGTCGATCGCCGCGACGATCCCGAGGCCGAGGGCGAAGAGGTAGACGTGCCAGAGTTCGGCGACGCCGGTCACCGTGATCAGGCCTAGGCCGAGGGCGAGCAGCCCCATCAGGCTCTGGGTGAGGATGAGCAGGCGGCGGCGGTCGAACCGGTCCGCGATCAGGCCCGACCACGGCATCAGCACCAGCTGGGGCCCGAACTGCAGGGCCATCACGATGCCCACCGCGGTGGCGTTGTGATCGGTCAGCTCGGTGAGCACGATCCAGTCCTGGGCGGTGCGCTGCATCCAGGTTCCGATGTTCGACACCAGTGCGCCGGCGAACCAGATTCGGTAGTTCACGACGCTCAGGGAGCGGAACATGGCGTTCAACTGTTGGTGAGCTCCTTCATGATCTCCATGGCCTCGCCGAGCACGCGGCGCTGCTCGGGAGTCAGCTTGCCGACGCGCTGGGCGAGCCAGGCATCCCGGCGCTTGCGGGTGTCGCGCATCAGAGTGCGTCCCTGCTCCGTCACGGTGAGCACCACCTTGCGGCCGTCATCGACCGATCCCGCCCGGTCCACCAGGCCCTCCTCGACCAGGGCGTTGACCGTGCGGTTCATCGACGGCGGAGTGACCCGCTCGTGTTCGCTGAGTTCACGGAGGGTGAACGGGCCGTGGAAGTAGAGGGAGCCGAGCGCCGAGAACTGGCTGCTGCTGAGCTCACTGTCGGGCTTCTCCTGGCGCAGGCGCCGGGCCAGCCGGCCGTTCGCCAGCCGGAAATCATGGCTCAACTCCGCGACCGTCGTGCGTCGCACCGCGGTCGAGGCGGGCGCAGCGGGCGCGGGCGCAGCGGGCGCGGGCGCAGCGGGCGC